>CAYGOU010000092.1:0-1579 GCA_964351455.1 uncultured Porphyromonadaceae bacterium | reverse complement strand
GGTGATTACCCGGGAGAATTATCAAGGATTTGTTTCAGGCTGAGCAGCTCCTTCCTTATCAGGTCGTAGTCGACCTCCTGCACAGCCACGCCCTCATCAATGGCCAGGCTGGCTATCACAGCCGAACTTTGACCCAGGACCATAAAAACCGGCTCCATACGGATCGATCCGTAGGCTATGTGGGTTGCGCTCAGGCATACCGGCACCAGCAGATTGGCGCACTCCTCCCTTTTGGGCACGATCGCACGGTGGCTGATCGGGTAAGGCAACTGAACCGGGGCCTCTACATTCCCCTCGTTCGACACCTCGCCCCGGGGGTTCACGTACCGCTGGGTATGGTGTGAATCCATGCCGTAGGCTGCCATTCCGATGCCGTCGCTCACCCGTTCAATCCCTTCACAGTGCCGCTGGGTCATCACCAGTTCACCGGTCATCCTTCTGGCCTCCCGGATATAAAGCTGTTGCTGCCACCCATCATCTCCGGCAAACTCATCCCGGCAGGTACCCCAGCGTGAAACCTCCTCACGGATCTCCTGCGGTATCCGTGGATGATTGGCCAGGCTCCACATCAGTCCCTGCTGATAGGAACGGTGTCTTTGGCTGATCCGCTCCCTCTCTTCATAGGTTGCCTCAGGGTATTCATAATTCTGTCCGATGAAGTCGGTTGAAAAGCCATCCCGGTTGTTGGTGTCTGTTTTCCGGTTGGGCATATCGCTGTTAATCCAGGGAATCCGGGCATATCCCGCCTCGTAATTCCTGAAGAGCAATTCATAGGTCAACTCGTCATAATCCTCTGGTTTTGCAAAGGGAATTCTGTTTTCAGGATGATCGGTCAGGCACATGCGAAAGCAATAGGCCTGAATCCGGCGATCTCCGCTTCCGTCGGGCGCCACCCCTGCATGGATTCCGGGGAGGAGTCCGGATGATGGATCTCCTGCAATCCGGTAGGGGTCGACCCCTGCGACAAAGTTGTGGTAAACGCCATTGGATGACCAGTGTCCCGACAGGGTGCGGCTCTTTTCATTTGCCTGCACTCCGTTGAGCGACTCGCCGTATTGCGAATTGTCCTCCCTGCCTGCAGTATAGGATACTCCGGCTGCTGCCATGAGGTCGCCCTCATAGGTGGCATCGATGAACATCTTGCCGCGGTAGGTCTCGCCCGACTCCATGGAGATGGTTGTCAGTACATTGCCCGACCTGAGCACCCCGCCGCTTCTGTTCAGTCGCTGCCCGTAGACGACCCGGATATCGTAAAACCGCATCATCTCGTGAAACACCTTCAGCGCCGCCGATGGTTCGAAGGTCCACATGGCATCCTCTCCGGCGCCGGTCCTGCTCTGTCCACCATCCCGATACTCCGAACGCTTCTGCCATATCCAGTGGTCATCATCCCCGTAATGGCTCCGGATGTTCTGATAGAATTCGCGTGCTATACCTCCGACCACCTGCTTGTTGCCAATATCCGTCTGTCCCAGTCCCCCTGTAGTCAGTCCCCCCAGCCTTTCTCCCGGCTCGATCAGGATGACCGACCAGCCCAGCCTCGCCGTCTGAATGGCCGCCGCGATTCCCGCCGAGGTGC
>CAYGOU010000091.1:0-10674 GCA_964351455.1 uncultured Porphyromonadaceae bacterium | reverse complement strand
GTCTTTGTATTCATGACTTCCTGCAATCTGGATGAATACCAGGATTTTCCCACATCAGGATCGATGAAGGAGCTGAAAGTTCCGGCTTCATTTGAATACAAGACCACCGGGGATGTGGTTCTTTCCGTGGTTGTTCAGAACGCTCATTCCAGACTGACGGGGGTGCCGGTGGCACTTTACCTGGATAACCCAGGAACATCGGACGAACCGAACCAGGAGGCCAGAAAAATTGGAACCTACGCTTCCGATGAAGAAGGCATCATTGAAGTTACCATCCACGTTCCACTGGTCTCCACGAACCTTTATCTCAAAACCGATTACATCGGTCTTGAATCCCTGGTTGAGATTCCAGTTGAAGGTGGTACCGCATCCTATGTTTATGGGTCAGCCACTTCAACACTGAAAACAGGCAATGTCAAAGATCCTCAGAACCGGTCACTCAAGGCGAATATTGCCTTTACCTATATGGGTGGATATACCCACATCGGGGTTCCGCAATACCTCCTTTCTCCGGGAGATGAGATCACCCAATCCTTTCTTGAAGATCTGAACGCCACTTTACCTGAATCAAAAAAGCTGCCTGAAAGTCATCCGGATTATCTGGCCAACGGTAATGAAGCAGATATTATATTAAAGGAAGAGGCAGACATCTGGATCACCTTTGTGCATGAAGGTGCCGGATACCACAATGCATTGGGTTACTATGCGTACGACCAGAGCAATCCTCCGAAATCTGCTCAGGAAATCGAGGAACATACTGTGATTTTTCCGAATGTATCCTTCTCTGGCAGCGGTGGCGGACTCAAGTCCGGGAACAAGGTTTTTCTTGGCCGTTTTAAGGCCGGAATTGCACTGGGATGGTTTCTGGTTCCCAATGGATGGAACAACGGTAAGGTTTCTGGAAACACTATTTACTATTCTGATCCCTCATTTAATCCAGAACAGTCTATCGACAAAAAACAGCATACGGTGCTTGTTTACGATTCAAAACGAGGCCGGTTGCTCCTGGGGTTTGAAGACATGAACCGGGAATCCAGGTCGGACGATGATTTTAACGATGCGGTTTTCTACATTACTGCAAACCCTGTCAAAGCAGTCGATGTATCCAGGGTTCCTCCGATGGACACCCCTTCGGATCGCGATAAAGATGGGATCAGCGACACCTTTGATGACTATCCGGACGATCCCGATCTGGCCTTCGATAACTTTTATCCTGCTGAAGGTCAGTATGGTTCATTCATAATTGAAGACCTTTGGCCCGGACTTGGCGACTTTGACTTCAATGATCTGGTTATCGACTTTAATTTCAACCAGAAAGCCGATTCGAAAAACCGGGTAAAGAAAATGAGCATTAACCTTAAAACCCGGGCAATCGGAGCCTCATTTCGCAATGGGTTCGGGATTCAGTTGCCAATATCCCCAGAATCCATCGAAAGCGTCATTGGGTATAATATCAATGGAGAATACATTAAGCTTGAATCCAACGGTACTGAATCCAATCAATCAAAAGCAGTTATCATCGCTTTTGAGGATGCCTATGATGTTCTCCGTTACAGTGGATCAGGCACCGGCGTGAATGTTTTACCGGACAAGGATTATACTGAACCATCTGTTCAGGAGATTCATGTCGTGTTTTCAACAGCCCTACCTGTTTCTGAACTGGGACAGATGCCCTTCAACCCCTTTCTGATCATTGACGGTAACCGGGAGAAGGAGATCCATATGTCAGGATACGAGCCCACTGACCTTGCCAATTGGGATTATTTTGGTCAATCCCAGGATGCTTCGGATAAAAGCAAAGGCTGGTATTATCGCACCGATGAAAATCTGGTCTGGATGCTGGAGGTTCCTTCATCCTTTGATTATATGATTGAACGTCAGGATCTGGTCAAAGGTCATACCAAATTCGCCACCTGGGCGCAATCAGGGGGAACACAGTATGCCGACTGGTATGAAAACAAGTCAGGATACCGCGAGGAAAAACTTTTGTACAAAAGATGACTCTGGATTAAACCAATAACATTAAACATTAGACATAGAACATCTCCCCATGCGTCGCCTCTTCTTTAAGCTTCTGCTCCTGCTCCTCCCCGTTTGGGTATCAGCACAGTCGTTTCCTCCGGCACTCCGTATCGTGGTGACCACCGATGTTCATGGGGCTCTGTTTCCGGTCGACTGGTTCAATGGTGAAAGGCTGCCGGGATCTCTCGCCCAGGTGCACTCCTGGGTCAAATCGGCCAGAGAGGCCGGAGAAACGGTGATTCTGCTTGACAACGGTGACCTGCTGCAAGGTGACCCTTCAGTTTATTATTCGAACTTCATTGAGAAGGGGACTATCAACATTGCCGCCAGGGTGCTCAACTACATGGGATACGATGCAGCAAGTGTAGGAAACCACGACCTAGAGACCGGTCATCCGGTTTATGACCAGCTGCCCCTACAGTTCAGGTTTCCGTACCTCTCGGCCAACACGCTTGCGGTTGACACCGGAAAACCCGCTTTTGAGCCCTATGCCGTGTTAAACAAAAATGGTTTGAAGGTTGCGGTACTGGGACTGACAACTCCAAAGATACCCGACTGGCTTCCTCCCGTTTTGTGGGAAGGTTTCACCTTTGCCGATATGCTATCCACGGCCCGTTACTGGGTAAAAATGATTCAGGATCAGGAGAAACCCGACCTGCTGATCGGACTGTTTCACAGCGGGGTAGATCCCGGTTACAACAACCCCGAAGTAAATCCCTGGATGAATGAAAACGCTACAAGGCTGGTCGCCGAGCAGGTACCGGGCTTCGACGCGGTTTTTGCCGGCCATGACCATCAGCGACATAATCTCTGGGTGGTGAACATCGCCGGCGACTCGGTATTGCTCATGGATTCTGGCAGTCGGGCTGGCGAAATGGCGGTGGTAACCCTCTATGACCAGTCGAATGCAGCATGCGAGGTCATGAAGACCGACCACAGGGATTTATGGCTTAGCGGCAAACATGTCGCCCTTAAAGAGGTCGCTCCAGATCCCGCTTTCATGCGTAAGTTTGCCGGTTTCGTTGACACCGTGCAGCAATGGGTTGACCAGCCTGTAGCAGAACTTGGATCAACATTCGACAGCCGGGATGCCTGGTTTGGTCCTACTCCTTTCGTTGACCTGATCCACAGGGCGCAACTCGATATGACCGGGGCCAGCATCTCATTTGCGGCACCGCTTTCATTCAGAACGATCCTTCCTGCTGGTACGATGTCGCTGGGTTCGCTCTTCAGGCTCTATCGCTATGAAAACATGCTTTATACCATGGTGTTGACCGGACAGGAGATTCTTGATTATTTGAATTATTCATACAGTCTCTGGGTTCTGCAGATGAAGGGCGAAAATGACCCCATGCTCAACATGACCCGCCATTCAAACGGACAATGGCGCTTCAGCAATGCGTACTACAATTTTGATTCGGCAGCGGGACTTGACTACGTGGTTGACCTCACCAGGCCGGCCGGGAGCATGGTGCAGATCCGATCCCTCAGCACCGGTGAGCCTTTTGAAACAGAAAAGAGGTACCGGGTGGCCATGAATTCGTACCGGGGAAGTGGAGGCGGAGGTCATCTCACGGAGGGTGCCAAACTCTCACGCGACGAATTGGGAGGGCGCATCGTTGCGGTTTCAGAACAGGATTTTCGTTTTCACCTGATGGAGTGGGCCCGCCGTAAAACAAACGTTACAGGTGAAAACCCAGAAAGCACTACTCTCCCTGTGATCCGGGCTGAGATGATCAGCCGATGGTCATTTGTTCCCACTCCGTGGGCGCACACGGCAACCGAACGGGAAAGCAGGCTGCTTCAGCAAAACTAAATTTACCGGTGAACCCCTTGGGAACGTTCAGGCGAGTTCTGAAACGAATTGACGGATTCCGTGAAGGCAGCGAGCCTTTTCCTCAAAGAAGCCCATATGTCCCGAATGTTCGAGAATGAGTCTCTGAGAACTCTGCGGCAGGCGGGTCGCCAGAGAAACCTCCTCAAAAGCGATATACTGGTCATGCCTGCCGACGATCTGATAGCACGGAATCCCGGCCTCAGACAGTATAGAAGATCGGTCGCGACGGTTCATCAATCCCTCGAGTGCGGCAATCACTCCCTCATCTGAGGTTTCGCGCGCGATGCTTCGGGTAAGCTCCAACTCCTTTTCAAAGGCCACCAGGTTCTGCGGGGCAAACATATTCGGTGTGTTTTGCATAACCAGCAGGCGCTTCTGTCCCTGCTCGACTACATGGATCTCCCGCTTTCGCTTTTCAATCACCAGGGGTGAATCGGCCAGGGGATGGCTGTGGAATAGACAGATCCCCTTCATTCGGGACGGGTCTGACTCAAGTTGAGCCAGAGAGGCGTAACCTCCCATCGAATGGCCAATCCAGACCGCACTGGCAATTCCCAGATGATCCAGCACGCTTGAGGCTGCTGCTGCCATTACCTCCATGCCTGCCCCGGCTGACGGTACCCCTGATTGCCCATGTCCCGGCAAATCCATGGTGAGCACCCTGTAGTCCCTGACCAGATCAGTAATAAAAGAATCCCAAATCTCAAGAGACTCAAGGTATCCATGCAGAAAAATCAGGGTAACTCCCTTTCCTTCAGCCCGAAAACGGATGGAAGATCCCCCGAAGCTTATAAAATTGTCCATCTTTATGGGTTTCGGGTATTAATTCAACGTTGAAAATTATAATTTTATAAGTCAACTAAACCCAATTCCAATGGCGAATTTCTTTAACTCCTCTATCGGGAAAAAGTTCCTGGTGAGCATAACCGGATTGTTTCTGATCGCATTTCTTGCGGTTCACCTGATCATCAATTCGATGATTCTTTTTGACAATTCGGGGGAGCTCTTCAATCGGGCGGCCCATTTCATGGCGTCACATCCCGTGATCAGGATTGTTGAACCGCTGCTTGCCATCGGTTTCATCCTTCACATCATTTATGCGGTGGTTGTAACGATCCAGAACTGGATTGCCCGGCCCATCGGATATGAAAAGCGCAAAAGTTCACACAGCAGCACCTGGTCATCAAGAAACATGATCTGGCTGGGGATCTTAGTGCTTGCCTTCCTTGTGATCCACATTGCCCAGTTTTTCTGGAAAATGAAGGTTACCGGAGATCCTCTGCTCGAGGGTGCGGTATACGACGGTGAACACATGGAGAATGCCTATCAGCTGGTAACCACTTTTTTCATCAGCTGGTGGTGGGTGGTGGGCTTGTATGTTGCAGGAGCCGTTGCGCTCGGATTTCACTTGGTGCATGCCTTCTGGTCTGCCTTTCAGACCCTGGGGCTCAGCAACTCAAAGTGGCGAAAGATTCTGAACGTGATCGGGCTGGTATATACGCTGATCATTTCGGCAGGATTTGCCATCATTCCTCTCTGGGTTAAAATCGCTTCAATGTTATAAAGATGAAACTTGAATCAAGAATACCGGCCGGCCCGCTGGCTGAAAAGTGGTCGAAGTACAAATCGGAACAGGGGCTGGTTAACCCGGCCAACAAGCGGAAGTTTGACATCATTGTCGTTGGAACCGGACTTGGAGGAGCCGCTGCGGCCGCTTCCCTGGGTGAATTGGGCTTCAGGGTCAAAAACTTCTGTTATCAGGACAGTCCCAGAAGGGCCCATTCAATTGCGGCCCAGGGAGGGATTAATGCCGCCAAAAATTATCAAAACGATGGGGATAGTGTGTACCGTCTTTTCCTTGACACCATCAAGGGGGGGGATTACCGTTCGCGTGAAGCAAACGTATACCGGTTGGCAGAGGTAAGCAATCCAATCATCGACCAGTGCGTGGCCCAGGGGGTGCCTTTTGCCAGGGACTACGGAGGTTACCTTGACAACCGTTCTTTCGGCGGTGCCCAGGTTAGTCGTACTTTTTATGCCCGGGGGCAAACCGGACAGCAGTTGCTGCTTGGAGCCTACGGTGCGCTCAACCGTCAGATCGCGGCCGGAAACGTTAAGATGTACACGCGCACCGAGATGATGGACATTGTGATGGTTGACGGGGTCGCCCGCGGGATCATCACCCGCAACCTCATTACCGGAGAGCTGGATGCCCATTTCGGACATGCGGTGGTGTTGGCGACCGGGGGTTACGGCAACGTATATTTTCTTTCGACCAATGCCATGGGATCCAACGGTAGTGCTGTCTGGAAGGCATATAAGAAAGGGGCTTTATTTGCCAACCCAGCCTTTGTGCAGATCCATCCGACCTGCATCCCGGTGCATGGAGAGTTTCAGTCGAAACTGACCCTCATGAGCGAGAGTTTGCGTAACGATGGAAGAATTTGGGTTCCGGCCCGCAAGGAAGATGCCGAAAAGATCAGAACCGGAGCGCTTAAACCAACTGAAATAGCTGAAGAACATCGGGATTATTATCTCGAGAGAAGATACCCCGCATTCGGCAACCTTGTACCAAGGGACGTTGCTTCAAGAGCGGCCAAGGAGCGTTGCGATACAGGACACGGAGTCGGAACCGGCCAGGCGGTTTACCTTGATTTCAGCGATTCGATCAAAAGACTGGGTCGGGCCGTCATCGAAGAGCGGTACGGTAACCTCTTTCAGATGTATGAGAAGATCGTCGACGAAAATCCATACGAAACCCCGATGATGATCTATCCGGCCATCCACTACACCATGGGTGGCACCTGGGTCGATTATGAGCTGCAGACCACCGTACCCGGACTTTTCGCTATTGGAGAAGCCAATTTCTCAGATCACGGGGCCAACCGTCTGGGTGCATCGGCCCTGATGCAGGGACTGGCCGACGGATATTTTGTGCTGCCTTATACCATTCAGCGCTTTCTTACGGGCCAGCTTTCAGTGCCACGCATGGATCCGGCCAAAACGCCGGAATTCATAGAAGCACTGGAGCAAACCCGTCAGCGGATAGATAAACTATTCTCGATTAAGGGTAAAAGGTCGGTGGATTCGATCCACAAAGAATTGGGACAGGTGATGTGGGATTATGTTGGAATGGCGCGCACAAAGGAGGGATTGAACACAGCCATTGGTAAAATCGCCGAGCTGAAAAAGGAGTTTTGGAGCAATGTAAGAATCCCCGGCAATCCCTTTACCATCAACCCCGAACTTGAGAAGGCAAGCCGCCTTGCTGATTTCATAGAGCTGGGCGACCTGATGGCCAGGGATGCATTACAGCGAGAGGAATCCTGCGGCGGGCACTTTCGGGAGGAGTACCAGACCGAGGAGGGAGAGGCACTGCGCAACGACAAGGACTTCAAGTTTGTTGGTGTCTGGGAGTTTAAGGGAGAGGACAAAGAACCCGTAATGCACCAGGAGATGCTCGATTATGAATTCGTTGAAGTGAAAACCAGAAATTACAAATAGCCACCAGTCATGGATTTAACGCTGAAAGTATGGCGCCAGGAGGACCGCAAGGCCAAGGGCCATTTTGAGACCTATTCGATTGCCAGTGTTTCACCCGAAAGCTCTTTTCTGGAGATGCTCGACGTGCTGAATGAGCAACTCATCAACGAGGGAAAGGATCCGGTGGCATTTGACCACGATTGCCGTGAAGGAATCTGCGGCACCTGCAGTCTTTATATCAATGGCCGGGCCCACGGTCCTGATGACGACATCACCACCTGCCAGCTTCACATGCGGAAGTTCAGGGATGGCGATACCATTGTGATCGAACCCTGGAGGGCTGGCGGTTTTCCGGTGATCAAAGACCTTATGGTCGACCGGAACGCCTTTGACCAGATTCTGCAGGCAGGCGGATTTATATCGGTCAATACCGGAAGCACGCAGGACGCCAACAGCATTCTCATCAAAAAAGAGAAATCAGACGAAGCGATGGATGCGGCATCATGCATTGGATGCGGAGCCTGTGTAGCCACCTGCAAGAACTCTTCGGCCATGCTATTCGTAGCATCCAAGGTTTCGCACCTGGCCCTCTTGCCACAGGGCAGAATGGAAGCGGTCAGGCGTGCCAAGGCCATGGTGGCCAAGATGGATGAATTGGGATTCGGAAACTGCACCAATACAGGCGCCTGCGAGGTTGAATGTCCGAAAGGGATCAGTCTCGATCACATCGCACGCCTGAACAGGGAGTTTCTGCTGGCCAGCCTGAAATCCTGACAAAAGGCAGGCTGGTCAACAACTTCCGGATTGGCGGATCATATGGTCTAACCCGCCACGGTGGCCTCTACCTCAGCTACGGTTTTCGGGCAGGGTTTACCAAGCACCCGGTAACCGGTATCGGTGACCAGAACGTCGTCTTCAATTCGAATGCCGCCAAAATCCTTGTATTTCTCAATCTCATCGTAGTTGAGAAACTCACGGTGCAGGCCCTCGGCGCGCCACTGGTCGATCAGGGCAGGAATGAAATAGCAACCCGGCTCGACGGTGAGCACAAAACCAGGCTCCAAACGGCGGCCAAGCCTCAGAAAAGCAAGTCCAAACTGTGAGGCAGGCCTGAATTCATCATCGTACCCAACGTATATCTGTCCGAGATTCTCCATGTCGTGAACATCCAGTCCCATCATGTGTCCCAGTCCGTGCGGAAAAAAGAGGGCATGGGCTCCGGCTGCCACCGCTGCCTTGACATCCCCTTTCATAAGGCCGATATCCTTCAGGTGCGAAGCCAGGATTTCTGCTGCCAGCAGGTGAATATCCCTGTATGGAACTCCTGGCCGGATGGCTTCAATGGCCTTCATGTTAGCTGCCAGTACCGCTTCATAAACGGGCTTCTGACGGGCGTCAAACTTTCCGCCCACCGGAATAGTGCGGGTCAGGTCGGAGGCATAGTGCATGCCGGTCTCAGCGCCTGCGTCAACCACCAGTAGCCGCCCCTTCTGCAAATGCTGGCTGTGGTCGTGATTGTGCAGTGTTTGTCCGTTCATACTGAGAATAACAGGAAAGGATGTCGGTCCCCCGTTTGCCAGGGCGATCCCCTCAATGGTGCCGGCAATGGCCTGTTCCCAGGTTCCGGGATGCGCCATTTTCATGGCGGTGGTATGCATCAGCCAGGCGGTATCGACGGCCTTCTCAATCTCGGCGATTTCATGGGCATCCTTGATTGATCGCTGAGAAACGATGGCCTTGATCAGTTCAACAGAGGCCGAAGCCTTGAGCTGCGACACCGGAATTCCAAGAAGTTTTTCAAGTTCGATGCTGGTCTCTCCACGGTATGGGGGGAGAAAATGGATCTTTCGGCCTGCATCGGCCACCTTTTTCAGCAGGAGCGCCAGGCTGGCATAAGGAGCGGTGAGTTCTACGCCTGCACCGGCCGCCAGCTCTCTGACCGTCGGCAGTTCTCCCATCCAGATGATGTCGTCGATGTCAACATCGTTTCCGAAGATCCAGTCTTCGCCGCTGTCGGCATCAATCACACCGGCCATCCCTGCATGATCGAGCCCGAAGTAATAAAGGAAGCTACTGTCTTGCCTGAAATGGTAGGCATTGGCTGGATAGTTGAATGCGGCATCCACATTGCCGGGGAAGAACAGCAGTCCTTGACCCATTTTCTTGCGCAGTTCATTTCTGCGTCGCGTATAGACCTCTGATGGAAACATAGCGTAATAATTTATTGATGAACGAAAATAACCCAAAAGGTGCAGTAAGAAAACCCGATCACCAATTTTCCACAGTTATTTGTTAATTTAGGTCACAACTAACAGTTTACAACGTGCCATACCGTCGTCTTCCCACCACCGATGCCGCCCGGATCCGGGCACTCGAAACCGCCAATGCCATGGCTGACCGGGTCAGCATGTCAGACCTGGCGTTTCACTCCCGTCATATCCATCCTCTGAGAAATGCCATCAGCAGACTTCAGGGCGCCAAGCATCAGCAGAAAACCGCCTATGAACACCTTGTGAGATCAAACGAGGCCAACCACCCCAGGCTGGTAAAGACCCGCATTTACATCTCCCATTTCATCCAGGTACTCAACCTTGCCATACAGCGCGATGACCTTTCACCAAAGTCGCGAACCTATTACGGACTGGATGAAAAAGAGGCACGGGTTCCCGACCTGGGATCCGAGCAAGCGGTGATCGAATGGGGGAAGAAGGTCATCGAAGGCGAATCGAAACGGGTCACCAGCGGTGGAGTCCCCATAATGAACCCCACCTCAGCCAAGGTGAAAGTCTGGTATGACCAGTTCAAGGACGGATATTATAACCTGCAGACGGCTGAGAAATCCAATGAGCGGGCCAATCTCCGGATGATAGAGATCAGAAAGGATACCGACAAGCTGATTGCGGAGGTATGGAACAACATCGAGGAGACCTTCGCACCATTGGGCGAGGAGGAGAAACGCCGCCGATCCGAAGCGTATGGGGTGGTTTACGTTTACCGCAAAGGGGAACGATCCGAATAGGTCAGGACGGGAGTTTACCTGGTCTCAAAAGAGAGCAATTCTGCTACTTTGCGTTTGAGTATTTCGAACTCCTCAGTTTCAAATCCCTTTGACTCATAAACCAGTTTACCCTGTGGGTCGAAGAGGTAGTTACGCGGAATGAAAGCCGTTGCAAATTTGCTGTAAACGGTACGATTTGGATCGGGGTAAAAAGGCAGATTGAACCCTTTGGCAGGAATCCACGGAATCAGCTTTTCTGCGGTCTCTTCGCGACCCACAACCAGTAGCACGAAATCTGGGTGATGTTGCCATTTCTCATACACCTCCGTTTGCA
>CAYGOU010000090.1:0-10769 GCA_964351455.1 uncultured Porphyromonadaceae bacterium | reverse complement strand
CATAAGGGCAGCGAGGGCACCGGCGACCAGGTAAAAAATGGAGAGGAGGAGCAACAGCCGGGCAGCTCCAACATCCTCAAAGCCAATCTGCTTAGAAGCAAATCTCACCAGGTTGTCGAAGAGGGATGCGAGGTTCCAGCCATACAGGATGAGGAGATTGATCACCTTATGAACGAGCGCACTAAAGACTCCGGCCATCCCACCCAGGATCATCCCGGTGAGGTTGATGCCTGCCAGGCGGATAAACCCCTCCATGAGGAAGGCTTCAAGCAGGATGCCGGTCATGGGACCGAGAATGACCGCGCTCGGGGAGATCGATTTCATGAGGGCGCAGATCAGTCCTGCCCGCCAGATGAGTCCTTTTACCGGCCACATTCTCAGAAATGAGACCATCAATCCTACGCTCATGAATGAGAGCAGGGTTCCGGCCATGGGAAAACGCAGGTTGTGAAGAAAGCTACCCAGGACAATCTCGATGGATGCCCAAAGGCTACCTACCGCTGCGGCCTTGAGCCATTTTTCCGAAATCCTGCTTTTCTGCGACATCGAAGGCAAAATTAGTCAATCTTGTTTGCAGGTGGGGGTTCATTTTTGATCATTCGGTCAAACAATACGAAACCATTGTATAACTTTGCTATTGATTAAGTTATAGGCGCGTGACCCATTTTCGTTTGTTTTCATTCTGGCTTTTTTTGATGGCCATCAATATCCCGGCAGTGGCCCAGGATGCTGTCGGTCCCTGTTCATGCTGCTCAGATGAATACCGCCAGTTTGATTTCTGGCTGGGAGAATGGGTGGTTTATTCGAACGGCCGAACGGTGGGATTCAACAAGATCGCCAAGATTGAATCCAACTGCATACTTCGCGAGAACTGGAAGTCATCGGTGAGCAGCCATACCGGCACCAGCTATAGCTTCTATGACAAATCGATCCGGAAATGGAAACATGTGTGGGTTGACAACCAGGGCAAATCGCTGATCCTGACCGGCACCTTCAGGAACCGTCAAATGGTGCTCGAGAGCGAAGAATACCGTGATGAAAAGGGCAATCGCGTAATTGAGCGAATCACCTGGAGTCACAATTCCGACGGCACGGTTCGCCAGATCTGGGAAAAATCGGAAGACGGAGGACAGGCCTTCAGCGTTCAGTTCGACGGGCTTTACCGCAAGCGCACCTGATCGATCAGGCCTTGCGCAGCAACAGGTAGCCCGTAACCCCCGAAATCAATGAAGCAAGGAAAATGGCTTTTTTGGCCAGCTCCTTAACCTCCTCAGCCTCGAAGGCCAGGTCGGTGATGAAAAGTGACATGGTAAAGCCGATCCCGGCCAGGAACCCCACACCCAGAATCCGTCGCATGGTGATCTCTTTCGGGAGACTGACGACCTTAAGCCGCACTGCCAGCCAGGTGAACAACCAAATCCCCAATGGCTTCCCGAAGATCAGTCCTGCGAGTATACCCAGGGCCACCGGCTGACTGAAGAAGCCCTCCCCACCGGCAGCGAAAATTGGAACTCCCGTAACCGGAATCCCGGTGTTGGCCAGAGCGAAGATTGGCATAATGATAAAGATGGCCGGGTATTTCAACTGATGCTCGAGCCGCTGCAGGGGAGATTCTGCCCTTTCGCATGTCTCCTTCATCTCATCGAGGGTTTGCAGCTGTTCTCCCGAGAGGATCATCCCTTCCTCCTTATTCGTGCCTCGGTCTGTTATATAGTGGTTGATCAGTTCACGGATCTGGGAGGTGAATTTTTTGGAGTCCAGTTTTCTCTTCGCCGGGATGGTAAGTGCCAGCATGATGCCGGCGAGGGTGGCGTGCACTCCCGACAGCAGGAGCGGGAGCCAGAGTCCGAGTATTCCAATGACCATATATACCGGTACCGACCTCACATTCAGTCGGTTTAAGATAACCAGTAAAATAAAAACCCCAGCTGACACCAACAACCAGGTGAGGTTGATGGTATCGGTATAGAAGATGGCAATGGAGAGCACGGCACCTATATCATCCACGATGGCCAGGGCGGTCAGAAAAACCTTGATGGCCAGGGGTACCCTCGAGCCCAGCAGGGCCAGAACACCCAGCGAAAAGGCGATGTCGGTGGCCATTGGAATGGCCCATCCGTTGCTCATCTCGGGATCGCTGAAATTAAAAGAGATGTAGAGCAATGCCGGCACCACCATACCTCCAAGGGCAGCGATCACGGGCAGGAGGGCATTTCTGAGCGACGAAAGTTCTCCGACCAGAATCTCCCGCTTGATCTCCAGTCCTATGACAAAAAAGAATATGGCCATCAGGCCGTCGTTGATCCAGTAATAGAGGGGCTTCGAAAGTTCGAAACTCCCCAGGGCAAACGTGAGGTAGGTCTTTGACCAGAGCTGATGGTACCAGTCGGCCAGTGGAGAATTAACCCACACCAGCGCTATAACGGTCACCAGGATCAGAATTAATCCCGAGGAGCTCTCCTGCTTGATGAATTTGGATATTGAGGTCATATTAAGCTGTTTTACAACCATACAAATAAAGGGAAAGAGGGTTTAAAAAACGATTATATTTATGAAAAATCCCCATCCCATGAAACCAAACAATCCCTCCCGCCGCCAATTTCTTGGTCAGTGTTCGGCATGTGCCGCCGGGTTGACCCTGCTTCCCTGGTTCTCGCAGTCGCTCTTTGGAGCCGATCAGCCGTGGCAGCTCACCGGCAAAATGTCGCGACCCGATGTCAAGCCGGTCATCAAGACCATTTTCGCCTATCCCGATCCGGCAGGACCGATCTGGCCAAACATCGGCTACGATTTTGACACCAAGGTAGCCGAGCTGAAGGGCAATCTCCTGACAAACTGTCCCGGCTTCGAATTCCGTTTCATGACCACCATGAACGGCTCAGCCGAAGAAGCCAACAGAATCATTGCCGAAGACCCCGACGTTGACGGATACGCCTATTTTCTGGTGGGCTGCCTCTGGGGCAACCTTTCTGAAACCCTTGCAGCCGCTGGCAAGCCGATGATAATGATCGACCACCTCTATGCAGGCTCAGGAGAATTTCTCACCGCCTATGCATGGGCAAAACGCCAAAACCTGCCGGTTCTTGCAGTGTCATCATCAGAATTCGGGGATGTGGTTCAGGCCCTCAACTACCTGAAGGTAGTGAAGATGCTGCGGCATTCGAACATCCTGGTGGTGGGCGCCAATCCGGATACCTCACTGACCGACACCTACGGTACCGGGGTGCTGGGAGTGCCGTTTGATGAGGTGAACGCCCATTACAACAAGGTGCCGGCAAAAGATTCAAAGGCGATGGCTCAGGACTGGATCAACCGGGCCGCCATGGTCATTGAGCCAGCCTTCACCGATATTCAGGCCGCTGCGGCCATCTACCTTACCATGACCCGTCTTCTCGAGGAGCATAAGGCACAGGCGATCACCATCAATTGTCTGGGCGGTATATACAGCAAACAGATGGTCTGTGCCTATCCCTGCCTGGGATTTATGGAGCTTGACAACCTGGGGTTCGTCGGAGCCTGTGAGGCCGACCAGCGGTCAACCTTAACCAAGCTGATGATGGCCTACCTTGCCAACCGTCCGGGTTTCATCTCCGACCCGGTGATTGACACGGCCAAAAACCAGATCATCTATGCCCATTGTGTGGCCCCAACCCGGATGCTGGGTCCTGATACTCCTGAAAACGCCTTCCACATCCGAAACCACAGTGAAGACCGGCTGGGTGCCTGCAACCGCTCACTGATGCCACTGGGCGAAATGACCACCACGATGCAGTGGGATCACCACAAGAAACAGGTCATTTACCACCAGGGCATCACAGTTGAGAATGTCGACGACGACAAGGCCTGTCGCACCAAGCTGGCTGTTGAGGTGAAGGGGGATGTCTTCAGGCTGCTGAACGAATGGGATCAGTGGGGATGGCACCGGGTAACCTTTTACGGTGACTACAGGCAGCAGATACACGAAATGGCCCAACTGTACGGCTTCTCTGTGCTGCACGAAGCCTGATTCTAACCCTTCACCTTTTCTCCACTACGCACCCTTTTTAACCTTTTTATCCTTTTCAACCTTTTCAACCTTTTCAACCTTTTCAACATGAAAAAGCTTCTCCTATCCCTTCTCTTGCCGCTTCTGGCGCTGACGCTGTGCGCACAGACCCGGGTAACCCGGGCCGACTATGACCGGGCTGAAAACCTTGGCCGGGAGTACGGCGATAAAATGATGTACGGCAGCGTCCGTCCCGCATGGATCGGCGAAAGTCATTTCTTTTGGTACCAGACGCTCACGCCGCAGGGAAATGCCTGGTTTTTGGTGGATGCCGTCAAGGCAATTTCACAGCCGGCCTTCGACGCCGTCAGACTGGCTGAGGCTTTGGCAAAAGAAACCGGCAGCGAGGTTAAACCAACCGATCTGCCCATCCGCCAGATCTCCTTTTCAGAGGATCTTGGCACCCTCACCTTCACGGCACAGAATTTCAACTGGAGCTGGAACCTGAAGAAGAACCGGCTTACCCGTGGCGAAGCGGTTCAGGAGAGGCGGCGCGACAGTCGCAACTGGAGCGACAGCCGGGATGAGCTGGCCAACCAGGCTGTGATTTCGCCCGACAGCACCCGCGAGGCCTTCATCCGCGACCACAATGTGTGGGTGCGCGACCGCAAGGGTGGCCTGCCGGTGCGATTGAGTGTGGATGGGGTTCCGGGATCTTACTACTCTTCATACATGTACTGGTCGCCCGACTCAAAAAAGCTGATCGCCGTACGCCACCGTCCGGCATGGAAAAGGCTGGTTCACTATGTTGAATCCTCTCCGGCCAACCAGGTGCAACCGCGGCACGAGACCATCGAATACACCAAACCGGGGGATGAACTGCCCCACCAGGTACCCACCCTTTTCCTGGTCGACGAACAGAAGATGGTGCAGGTATCCGACCTATTATTTCCACAACAGTACAGCCTCAACAACCTCCGGTGGAGAGACGACAGCCGGGCCTTCACCTTTGAATACAACGAGCGGGGACACCAGCTTTACCGCGTTCTTGAAATCAACGGAAGCACGGGAGTGATCAGAACGGTGATCGAAGAGCGGAGCCCCACCTTCATTCATTACAGCGGCAAGCGTTACCGGTTCGACCTCGAAGATGGCAAAAGAATCCTGTGGGCCTCAGAGCGCGATGGATGGAACCATCTTTATCTGTATGACGGCGAGACAGGACGCGTGATCAACCAGGTGACCCGGGGAGCATGGCCGGTGCGTGAAGTGCTGTCGGTGGATGAGGAGAAGGGCGAGATTATCTTTGCCGCATCCGGCCGGGAGCCGGGCATCGATCCATACCTGCTGCACCATTATCGCATCAGGCTCGACGGCAGCGGACTGGTCAGGCTGACCGACGGGGATGGAAACCATGAGGTGGTTTTTTCGGCCGACAAAAAATACTTCACCGACACCTGGTCGAGGGTTGATGAGCCACCGGTCACAGTGCTCAGAAACGGAGGTGACGGATCCCTGGTCATGGAGATTGCCAGGGCCGACATCAGCGGACTGATCGAAGCCGGATGGCAGAAGCCCGAGGTATTCAGCGCCAGGGGACGCGACGGGGTCACCGATATTTGGGGCATCATCGTACGTCCGTCGAATTTCGATCCTTCGGTGATTTACCCGGTGATTGAAAACATTTACGCGGGACCTCACAGCTCGCATGTGCCAAAATCCTTCAGGCCCTATCTGGGCATGCAAAGTCTTGCCGAGCTTGGATTCATCGTGGTGCAGATCGACGGCATGGGAACCTCAAACCGGTCAAAGGCCTTTCACGATGTTTGCTGGCGCAACCTGGGAGATGCCGGTTTTCCCGACCGAATCCTATGGATGCAGGCAGCAGCTGCAAAGTATCCGTACCTCGACCTTTCGAGGGTGGGCATCTACGGAACCTCAGCAGGTGGACAGAACGCCATGGGAGCACTTCTTTTTCATCCCGATTTCTATGATGTGGCGGTAGCAAGCTGCGGCTGCCATGACAACCGTATGGATAAGATCTGGTGGAACGAGCAGTGGATGGGATACCCGGTGGGAGAGTGGTATGAGACATCTTCGAACGTGGTTAACGCCGGTAAGCTTCAGGGTAAGCTGCTGCTGATTCTCGGGGAGATGGACAAAAACGTCGATCCCTCATCGACCATGCAGGTGGTGGATGCCCTGATCAAGGCCAGCAAGGAGTTTGACTTCGTCATGGTTCCAGGCATGGGCCATTCATCGGGTGGAAGCTATGGAGAGCAGAAACGGCTCGACTTCTTCGTGAGGCATCTGCACGGCACCGAGCCTCCGGCATGGAAATAGGCTGAACGCAAAACAATGGTTTGGCACGATTTCTGATTTTGGTTCACCAAACCAAACAGACATGAAAACCATCATTGTTACCCTGCTTGCCTTCTGCATGGCCTCCGCGCCTCTTGCAGCACAGGAAGATAAAAGTTTTGACATCGGAGGAGTGGGACTGGGATCCCGGGGGGTCAATTTCAGAAGCGATCCCGACACCCGGTACGGCTTGCTGATTCGCTCAGGCTTTGGCTTTGCCGGCTCACCCTTCGACTATTATTTCAACCCCGAAGCGGCTTTTGTAAAGCGTCACCACTATTCCACCCGCACCAAGCTCTACGCCGGTGCGGGTGTGGCCAGTTCATTCAGGCTGACCGACGATGAGTTTTCGATCGCTTACGGATTGCTGGTACCGGTAGGACTGGAGCTTTTTCCGATCCCCGGCAATCATCGGCTGAGTGTGAGTCTTGAAACCGGACTCAACTACCTTCAGTCAAAGGATGTAAAAAGCACCTTCGGGCACTACGGATTGATTGAATTCACCTGGTATCTCCGGAGCGACATCGACTCAGAGACCAAATACGGATGGTAGCCAAAGGCTGATCCAGGGCAGATAGGTCACCAGCATCAGCACCAGAATCATCACGGCATAAAAAGGCAGCATCGGCCGGATCACCCGGTCGATGCTTACTTTTCCCACGCTGCAGCCGATGAACAGCAGTGAACCTACCGGCGGGGTGGTCAACCCAACGCAGAGGTTCATCACCATGATGATGCCGAAATGGATCGGATCGATCCCGATTTCGACCATCGCCGGCAGAAATATCGGGGTGAATATCAGCACCGCCGGGGTTATGTCCATGAAGGTCCCCACAAATAGCAGCGTTAAATTGACGATCAGCAGGATCACCAGTTTATTGTCGCTGATTCCCATCATGAAGAGGCTCATATTTTGCGGGATGCTCAAAAACGACATCACCCACGAGAGCGCCATTGAGGCGGCTACCAGCAGGAGGACGATGGCCACGATCTCAACCGTATCGAGCAGGATTCGGGGCAGGTCGCGAACCTTTACCTCGCGGTATATCATCGCGAGCGCCAGGGTATAAACCACCGCGATCCCTGAGGCCTCGGTTGCCGTGAAATAGCCAGCCACGATTCCCCCGATCACCACCACCAGCAGGAGGAGGCTTGGAAGTGCGCGCAAAAGGGTGAGCAGGGCGGTTCCGGCTCCAACCCTTACCGAAACGGAGACCCCCATCCGCGATGCATAAACCCCCGCCACCAGCATGAGCGACAGGCCCAGCAGGATTCCGGGGAGATATCCGGCAATGAAGAGCGCCGCAATCGACACACCGCCACTTGCCAGGGAGTAAACGATCAGCACATTGCTTGGAGGAATGATGAGTCCTGTTGACGCCGAGGTGATGTTGACGGCTGCGCTGAAGGACCGGGGATACCCATCCTTTTCCATAACAGGACTCATAAAGCCCCCGATGGCAGAGGCCGAAGCGGCCGCAGATCCGGATATGGCACCGAAAAGCATGTTGGCAATCACATTCACAAAAGCCAGTCCACCCGGAATCCATCCCACCAGCACCTTGGCCAGGTCGATGAGCCGGCTGGCAATTCCCCCGCTGTTCATCAGCTGTCCTGCCAGCACAAAGAAGGGTATGGCCAGTAGCGGAAAGCTGTCGAGTGCCGTGGCCATCTGCTGGGCCACCGTGGTGAGGGCCGGCAGCGGGGCAACCCCCGTCAGCAGGGTGAGGATGGCCGATATCCCGATGCAGAAGGCGATCGGAACCCCCAGCACCAGCAGGAGGAGAAAGCTGATCACCAGCACCAGGATCCCGGCTATTTCCATGCAGAATTCTTTTGAGCCAGGGTAAGCGCCCGGGTGGTGAGTTCATATTTAGCCAGCATGTTAGGGACCTCCCAATCGGGCAGGGCCCGCTGTTCGCGGTATTCAAGAAAGCGGCGGGTCACCTCCCCGAAATGGGCCTCATGCCCGGTGCGGTAACGATCCGGAATGACGATCCGGTAGGCGCCATCCTCTTGAATCATCTCAATGCCGGGGTATTTTTGCTGTAAGGGGATGATGGCCGCCAGGCATGCATCGTGATACTCCTGGTCGCTCCGCTTCGGGATCAGGTAGAGCCCGGGCCGGTATTGCTGATCTGCGCCCTGCCGGATTTCAAGGTCGGCCAGGGAGCCCCTCATCACTGAGAAGTGGGAGTCACCCCCACCCTCCGGAGCCTCAAAGTCCCATCTCACCTCGATGCGTGCCGCGATCCCCCGGATCCGGTACAGGATGGCCCCGTTTCCGAAAACCTGAAGGTTTCCGGCGGCGTCGACATCCTTCGTGAGCCACGACGGAAAAGAGTCGAGCCGGGTCACGGCTGCGAATTGCTCCGGCGACAGCATGGTGGGCCAGCGCCTGGCATCGAGCAGTTCAACATCCCCCTGGTAATCGATGATCTCTTCAGGAAAGCAGGCCCACTGAACCAGGTCGGCCAGGTGGGTGGTGACATCCACAATGCCCTCGCCCTGCTGTTCGACATCGAAGAACCAGGGCGGGCGCTGCAATTTGGTGCCCGAAACCAGTTTCGAGAAATGATGCACGCTCTCCTTGACCACGGCGGGCTGCTCCGGGGTTCCGGACAGCAACTCGCCGAAAATCTCCGGGATGTGCATAAGCTCCTTCTGTAGGATCGAAGTGATCTCAAAGCGCTCGGTCATGATGTCATAAAGCAGCAAGCCTCTCTTTTCAGCCAGGATGAAGGCCTCTTTGAGCAGTTCAAAATCCTCAGGATTGATGGCCATCGGTTTATCGGCAAAAACATCGATTCCGGCTTTGAGAGCATCCAGAATGTATTCGGTCTTTTTTTGATTGTTGCCTGCCAGCACCAGGATGTTTCCGGGTTTGTCGGCCAGCATGCGGGAGAAGAAATCCCCGCCGGTGTAATATTTGAAGTCCCACCGGGTCGGATCAAGGCTCCGGCTGTTGTAGCCCCCGACTCTTGTGGTGAAGTCGACAAGTTCACTGCCCTCCGGGGCATACACAAAAACCGCGGCCGGCTCACCCGGTGCCGGATCATAATTCTCCTTGAAGACGAGGGCTGCGTGGAAGTGGCCGGGATCGGCCACCATGAAGCGAGGCTCATCAGGTTGCTGCACCCGGGTGGTGCAGGCGCTTAGCATAACCATTAATAACAGTGCTAGAAACTTCAAACCAGTAAACATATATTAAATGAATTGGGTTCCCCAGGGATATCGCTGCGGGCGGCTGAGCATCGCATTGGCGGCATCGTTGTTGATGAAGCGCTCTTTTTGCGGATCCCAGTAATGCTTACCCGGCAGTTTCATTGCGATGTGACCCAGCAGACAGGCTGTGCACGAGCGGTGCGCCACCTCAACGGGAGCGATGGGCTCACGGCGCGTGAGGATGCAATCGATCCAGTTCTGGTAATGGTCGGCGCTCTCGTAGAGGTGGAGTTCATCCGGACCGATGACCGAGGTGAGCAGCTTCGGATCGCTGGCGTCGAGCGACTTGCGGTTGCTGTCGAAGGTCACCGGGTCGCTGTCGGTGACGCGGTAGTTACCCCGGGTGACGAAAATCCAGCCCTCAGAGCCTTCAAACCTGACTCCGTTCGGAAAATCCCCGGTGACGATCATGGTGGCGCCGTTGGCATATTTTGCCTCCATGCGGAAATCCCCGTGCACGTCCCAGAGTCCGGATACCGGAAACTTCGCTTCGGCCTGTACCTCAACAGGACCGGTGAACTCGGTGCCCATGCCCCAGTGGGCGATGTCGAGATGGTGGGCTCCCCAGCCGGTGATCATGCCTGCGCCGAACTGCTCACACCTTAGCCATCCGGGCCTGGAATAGTCGTGCTGGGGATGCACCCGTGCTTCGGTGTAATAGACGTTTGGGGTAGATCCCAGCCACATATCGTAATTGAGGTTTTTGGGAATGGCCATTTCAGGCTCATCAGGACCGCCGGGATCTCCCGGGAGGCCAATTTTAACGGTGTGCACATCGCCGATCCGGCCGTTTCTGACCAGTTCACATGCATACCTGAACTGACTTGCCGACCGTTGCTGGCTGCCGATCTGGAAGATCACTCCGCTGCGGTGTACCACATCGCTCAGGAGTCGTCCTTCGGCAATGGTAAGCGAGGTGGGCTTCTGAAGGTATATATCCTTGCCGGCCATGGCCGCCATGATGGCGGGCTGCGAGTGCCAGTGGTCAGGTGTGCTGATCACCACGGCATCGATTTCAGGATTTTGTAACATTTCCCTGAAATCCCCGTACATTTTAACCTCCACTTCATTTCTCCCCGTTTTCTTCAGGTAGAATTGCTCTATCATCCCCCTGAAATCGTTCATCCTTTTGGTGTCGACATCGCAGACCGACATGAACCTGACGCGGTCTGACTTCATTACCTCGTGCATATCGCCG
>CAYGOU010000089.1:5914-10794 GCA_964351455.1 uncultured Porphyromonadaceae bacterium | reverse complement strand
GGGGGGTTTGGTTTTTGGCATCCCACGGTTGCCTTCAATGCTGGCTATGAGGGCAGTTTCCTCGCCACAAACATAAGCCCCCGGTGCTCTTCTAAGTTGTATTTCAAGGGAATAGCCGCTTCCTAGAATATCCGGCCCAAGCATTCCTGCCTTCCTGGCCTGGGCAATGGCACTTTGCAGACGCTCAACAACCAGCCTGTACCTCGAACGGGTATAAATAAATGCCTGTGAGGCACCAACGGTATAGGCCGCAATCATGATTCCCTCCAGAACGCTGTGTGGATTGCTCTCCAGAAGCAACCTGTGCATATAGGCTCCCGGGTCGCTCTCATCTGCATTGCATATGACAAAGCGACGGTCGGCATACTCTGACATCACCTTATTCCACTTCACATGGGCCGGAAATCCCGACCCCGACCTACCCCTGAGCTCACTCAACTCAATAATTCTGATGATCTCCCGGTCGGTATAAAACCGAATGCATTTGGCAAAGGCACGGTATCCACCCCAGGCAAAAAAATCGTGAATCGAGCCAGGATCAATCAAACCGCTTAAGTGCAAAAGATGTCTTACCTGACCCGAAAAGAAGGGATGATCCTCAATGCGGGTAATATGCTCCCACGGTTGCTGTCCATGCAAGACCAACTGTCCAAGGAGATTCTGGGTTATGGGAACGTGTCTTTGAACTGACTGAAGAATGAGCGGAATATCCTCCGGGATAACCTGTCCGTAGAGAAGCCGCGACCTTCCGGGTATCTGGACCCCGATAACAGGCGACTCACTGATCAATCCGAGGCTGCCTGTTTCAACAAGGTCAATCTCCAGGTTAATGGCCTCAGCCCATTTTCTGGCTGATTCAAAAAGGAATTGTATAGGCGATATTGCAGATGAGCTGCTCTTCTCAGCAAAAAGGGTCAATCTATCAACCCGCTCCCGACGGTGATTGCGAATAAAAAGCCTGTCTTCCGAATTAAAGGTATCCGGTTCCCGGGTGAGTGTTGCTAAAAAACGACCCGTCAAATTGGTCCATATCTCTGGTGTGAGATCCGTCATTATTTTGAACCCTCTTTCAATTCGTTAAACAGTTTGCGAAATTTCAACCGATTCATGGCCGGCCATATCTTTCCGTTCAGCGAAAGAACCGGGCCTACCTGACAAACCCCAAGACATGGAACAAATTCAAGCGAAAACCATCCATCTCTGCTAACCTCTCCGGGCTTAATGGCCAACAGCTCGACGGCCTCCCGCCTCAACTCGTCCCCTCGTTCAAGCTGGCAACCCATACCCTGGCAAATCTGAAAATGGTACCTCCCCGGCTCCTCCATTCTGAATTCATTATAGAATGAAGCAACACTGCAAACTTTAACCACGGCGACGCCAAGATGATTTGCCACCTCCTGGTAAACCTCCTCCGGAATGTATCCATGCCTGTCCTGTATCTCCTGAAGAACCGGAATGAGCATCTCCTTGCTCCCCAATGAGTACTTTTCCAGAATACTGCCGATCGATGCTTGTTCCATGGACTGTTGTTCAGGAGATAACATTGTTATTTTACTAACAGTATCAAAAATACTACATATTAAAGCAATAGCAATAATTTTGAAAGAAAAAATAACCTTATCCCCTGAGATCCAATCTTGATGCCCGATGAAAACGCTCCAGCACTGTTTTTAACCATGATGTCTGGATCATTATTAATCAGCAACTTAATGATATTTATTGGAATTAATGTTAATTTTGAAACAGAAGCCAATCGTTCAAAGATAAAATATGAGTGAACAGATGCAATCAGGCTACGATGACAGTCCCTTCCTGCAGGTCATTCCGGGGGATTGCACACTTTGTTACGCATGCATCCGTGAATGCCCGGTCAATGCCATTGAAGTCAAGTCAAACATGACCCATGTACTTATCAGCAGCGATCGGTGTATTTTGTGCGGAGCCTGTGAAACCATTTGCCCCACCCGGGCCATCAGGATCAGAAATCAAGTGGGATTAACCGGTGATATCCTGAAATCTGAAGAGCTGTGCGTGGCCCTGGTTGATCCGAGCATATCAGCTGAATTTCCCGACATTCATGATTACAGAAACTTTGTTGGCATGATTAGAGGGCTCGGTTTCAGCAAGGTTTATGACCTTTCTTTCGGGGTTGACCTGATCGCAATTTCCTACAAACGGCTTCTTGACGATTTTAAGGGAAAATACTGGATATGCTCAAAATGTCCGGCCGTAGTCACTGCCATCAACAAGCACTACCCCAACCTTACCCAAAACCTTGCACCCGTTTTGACTCCTTACGGTGTAATGGCCAGGCTTATCCGGCAGCAGGCGGGACCGGAGGCTAAACTGGTTTTGATTACCCCCTGCCTTGCAGCCAGGTCAGATTTACCAACCCTACCGGAGAATTGCAGAATTGATACCCTGATCACCTTCCGCGACCTGCGCGAATTATTTAACCTACATGATCTGAACGAAAAAACTTTTGAATACTCTGACTTTGATGCCCCACCGGGCCGCAATGGCTCGCTGTTTCCCCTCATCAATGGATTGATGCAGACGGCAGGATTAACCGAAGACCTTATTGAAGGCACCGTTATCAGCAGCGGAGGCAGCCAAAACATGCTCGACGCCCTGAATGGTTTCTCAGAAGCCGGCGAATTCCACCGTCATCTTGATCTGTTTTTATGCGATGGCTGCTTCATGGGACCAGGAATGAGCGAAAACGGGCATAAATTCAAAAAAATGACGCTGGTCACCGACTATGCCCGAAAAAGGGTAAATGTAATTGATGCCGTCACCCACCAAAACCAGCTTGATGATGCTTCAGCCGTTGACACAGGCCGCTCATTCTTATCAGACCCGCAACCCAAGCCTGAAGTTGACGAAGCAGACATCATGGATATACTTACCCTCCTGGGAAAGAGCACTGACGAGGATAACAGCCGCGG
Organism: uncultured Porphyromonadaceae bacterium; assembly: GCA_964351455.1. GTDB lineage: Bacteria > Bacteroidota > Bacteroidia > Bacteroidales > UBA12481 > JAGHDB01. Next base: position 7,846 of record CAYGOU010000089.1, on the reverse strand, counting down.
TTGCCAGTCATGCGGATACCGTTCATGCCGGGAATTTGCCGTTGCAGTGGTTTCAGGTTTTGCAAAACCTGAAATGTGTCAGCATTACAGCTCCAGAATTCATCAGGATTACATCCAGAACCTCAGGGAGAGCAATGACCAGCTTGCCAGGGTACAAAGGGCCCTCCAGGAATCCGAAAAGCAGGCTCACGATGAAAAGGAGACAGTTCAGGAGTATGCCGGAACCCTCCAGACACTTCTCCAGAAAATCCCTTCCGGATTGATGGTGGTAAATGACCAGATGAAGGTGGTACAAGCCAACCAGGTGCTGATCGGGATCCTCGGCGAAGAGGCTGTCAGCATCAACGAAATCATTCCAGGACTCAAGGGTGCCGATGTACGAAGCCTCTTTCCTGAATCTGTTCCGGGATTCTTCTCATACGTTCTCAAAAATAACCAGGAGATCCTGCACAAGGATGTCAGAATAAACGACCGGATACTGAACATTTCGGTTTTTCCTATCAAACAAGGACTGATTGCTGGCGCAGTCATCAGGGATCTATCCTCTCCCGAGGTACAAAAGGAGGAGTTGTTTACCAGAATTACCGAAGTAATAGACAACAACCTTGAAATGGTTCAGAAAATCGGATTTCTCCTTGGAGAGGGCGCAGCTGAAACCGAACAGATGCTCAATTCGATCATATCATATTTTAAGGCCAATCCTGAAAAATGACCGATGACACATATATAGAGGTCAACTGCCAACAGCGCAACCACTTCGGAGAACGAATCTGTGGAGACATATACCTCACTCATCGGATAGAAGAGGAAAACCGCACCATCGCAGTACTATCTGATGGGATGGGTCACGGTGTCAAAGCAAATGTTCTTGCAACCCTGACGGCAACCATGGCGCTGAAATTTACCAAAGAGCACGAATCGGTTGAAAAGATTGCAGAAGTCATCCTCAAAACCCTCCCGGAATGCTCAGAAAGGAAAATGAGCTATGCAACCTTCACCATCATCGATATTCACCATGGCCAGAAAATGAACATCCTGGAGTATGGCAACCCTGAGACACTTATTTTCAGGGATGGACAACCCCTGATTCCTCAGTGGAACTGCATCATTCTTACCCAAGGAAAGGCCAGGGGAAAAGAAATCAGATCATGCAGTTTTATTCCAAGAAAGGAAGACCGGGTTTTGGTATTTACCGATGGAATAACACAATCCGGACTGGGTGCAGGCAAGTATCCCATGGGATGGGGCCTTTCAGGGGTTAGCGAACACATCGGTCAATTGCTTAAGCGGGACCCCGCCATGTCGGCCCGAAAGCTTGCTGCCAGAATGGTCAACGTTGCCGTGCAGAACGATCATTTTCAACCTAAGGATGATACATCATGCATGGTTTTCTATTTCAGAGAACCAAGAAAACTGTTGATCTGTACCGGTCCCCCGTTTGATGAGGGAAAAGATAGGGTGGCGGCACAAATGATCGAAGGCTTTCAAGGCAAAGTCATTATTTGCGGTGCAACAACAGCCGAAATCATTGCCCGCGAATTGGGGCGTGAAATCACCGACCATCAAGAAAGGTACGATGACAAACTGCCCCCCACCGCAACCATGGAGGGCATTGACCTTATTACAGAAGGATTGCTGACCCTTAGCAGGGTTTCCACGCTGCTTGAAAATTACCAGGAAGAAAACCGGATCGGAAAGGGTCCTGCCGACCAAATCCTGAAACACCTTCTTCAGTCGGATGAAATCATGTTTGTTGTGGGAACCCGCATCAATACGGCTCACCAGGATCCATCTTTTCCGGTTGAACTGGAGATCCGCAGAACCCTCATCCGGAGAATCGCAAAAACTTTACAGCGTAAGTATTTGAAAAGGGTGGACTGTAAGTATCTTTAGATCACTTATCATGTGGTTCACAAACTATAATTTCGGCCC
>CAYGOU010000089.1:0-5904 GCA_964351455.1 uncultured Porphyromonadaceae bacterium | reverse complement strand
ACCGGGATCTTCGCACTCTCTTTCTCCCTGGTCATCATGTCAGGCAAGTCCCGTGAGCTAAGGATTCTGTCGCTGATCTTTTCAGCCATTGCAATCTGGGGGTTTGCAAACTTTTTCGAAGCGGGGGGTCTAACCGGGGAAATCAAAATCTTCTGGTCGAAACTCTCCTACCTGGGAATCCCTTTCCTCGGATACCTTTATCTGATATTTGCCCTCTCTTTTTCAGGACTGGATAAGTTTTTAAAACTCCGCTACCTGGTCGCAGGTGCCATCATTCCGTTACTGACCCTGATCATGGCCTTCACCAATCAGTTTCATTTGCTGGTATGGAGGGGCGTTGAAATCAACCCGGCGAATCACCTTGGAACCTACAGCCATGGTCCTGTTTTCTGGATATTTGCATCCTATACTTACCTGCTTATCCTGGGAGCCATCCTGATCCTGATCTATACCACACTAAAGCAGCACAGGATCTATTCGAAGCAACTCGGATACCTGCTGGCTGGCTCAATGTTCCCTCTGCTGGGTAATTTTATGTACCTGACCGGCATCAACCCCCTGCCCGGACTTGACTGGACACCCATCAGTTTCTGGATTAGCGGCCTGCTGTTAACCCTGGGTATATCCAAAAGCCGTTTGTTCGACTTGATACCCTTTGCACGGAACCAGTTAATACAGGAAATGAAGCTTGGGTATATTGTTACCACAACCGATCTGGTTATAAGGGACTTCAATGCTGCAGCACTGGAATTGTTCGGGATACATGACCCGGGCAGACTGATTGGCACCAGACTTTCAGAGCATGTAAAGGGAATGGAGCTCCTTTGCCAGAAAGTTCGCGCAATTAACGATCCTGCAATTGAATTATACGAGGAGTTTTCTGTCGGAAACAAATGGATGGAGGCCTGGATCAAACCTCTTTCCAACCATAAAGGTCAACTAACCGGCAGGCTGTTGATAATTCATGAAATCACCGACCGGAAAATGGCCGAAATGCGTGAACAGGACTTCCTGCTTGAACTGGGAACGGAAATTGAAAACAAAGAGAAGTTGATCATGGAACTTGACTCCTATGCGCATACCGTTGCCCATGACCTAAAAACCCCTCTGGGCGGTATCACAGGCCTTCTTTCTGTTATTGAGGAAGAAATGCCCGAAACCGCGAAGCCTGAACTTTTCGATTACATCAGGATGGCAAGAGAATCGGCCGGTAACATGATTCACATCATACAGGAGTTACTCATGCTTTCGTTGCTTCGAAAAGAGGAGTTTACCCCGGAAATGGTCGATATGAGGCAGGTCATTGAGAAATCGGTTAACCGCTTTTTAAAAGACTGTCCGTTCGACCCCGCTGTGCTGCACCTGCCTGATAATATGCCCCCAGTTCTGGGACATGCAAATTGGCTGGAGGAGGTCTGGATCAATTTCCTTAGCAATGCCAGAAAATACGGGGCAGACGACCTGAAAATCGATGTTGGATTTGAGCATCTGAAAGGAGCAACGGTCAAATTCTGGATTCAGGACAACGGAAGCGGAGTTCCTGAAAGGCACATGGATAAGATTTTCACCCCCTTTACACGCTTCTCTGAGCGAGATGTTGAGGGCACGGGCCTCGGCCTGTCAATCGTAAGAAGAATCATCGAAAAGCTGGGCGGTTTCTGCGGACTTGAAAAGAATCCACAGACCGAGAACTACTCAAGATTTTTCTTCACGCTTAAGCTGGCAGACTAGCCGTTGTATTCGTTGAGGATTTCCTCCACTCCATCAGGCGACACCCTGCCATAGGTTTTTTCCCCGACCATGACCACCGGTGCCAGTCCGCATGCTCCAACACACCTGAGACAGTTCAAAGAAAACTTCCCATCCGGGGTTGTTTCGCCCACCTCTATTTTGAGCTTCCTTTTAAACTCATCCAAAACCTTTTCAGCTCCCCTGACATAGCAAGCCGTTCCCATACAGATCGAAATCGGAAACTCTCCCCTGGGAACCATGGTGAAAAATGAATAAAAGGTTACCACACCGTAAACCTTGGCCAGAGGAACCTTAAGCTCCCTTGATATAATCTCCTGAACTTCGGCAGGAAGGTACCCGAAGAGACCCTGTGCCTTGTGCAATACATTGATCAGCTCTTTCGGATCATGATTGAAGTGCTTGCAAACATCCTTCAATGCAAGAACATCCTTTTCCTTAACCTCAACTTTGATGCTTGACATGATCTTGTTTCCGCTATTGGTTTTCTCCTTTTTTAATAACTATTTCCGGATTGCTGCGGTCAAAATAATGGGTATGCAGCAATTGATGCGACTTCTCTCCAAGGGGTTTTCCCAGAAACTCTTCATAGAGCTTTAAGACATATTGATTCTCGTGAGATTTTCTGATCTTTTTTTGCTTATCCTCCTGGTATATGGCCCGCTGCCTTGCCTTGATCACCTCCGAATGGCCATGATGCAGCGGTTGTCCACCCCCGCCGATGCAACCTCCGGGGCAGGCCATAATCTCAATTGCGTGGAACTCCGACTCTCCCCTTTTTATCGACTCCAGCAGTTCCCTTGCATTTCCGAGCCCGTGCGCAATGCCAATATTGACCTTCAATCCGTCAAAATCGATGCTGGCCGATCGAATACCCTCCATTCCACGCAGCTCCTCAAAGTCAAGCTTAATAAGCTCCTTACCTGTATACAACTCATAAGCGGTTCTAACGGCTGCCTCAATCACACCACCTGTAGTGCCGAAAATGACAGCAGCTCCACTTGACTCGCCGAGTGGCTGATCAAACCCCTCATCGGGAAGAGACCTGAAATCAATGTTGGCCTGATGGATCAGGGCTGCAAGTTCACGGGTACTCAGGGCGAAATCCACATCGGGATTGCCGTTAACCTTGAACTCGTCACGCTGACATTCATACTTCTTTGCCAGGCAGGGCATGATCGAAACCACCACCATATCTTTGCGGTCAATTTCCATTTTGTCAGCAAAGTATGACTTTGCAATCGCTCCAAACATCTGCTGCGGAGAACGTGCAGTAGATGGAATATCTCTCATCTCAGGAAACTGGTGTTCGAAGAAATTCACCCAGGCAGGACAGCAGGAGGTCAGTATTGGAAGCTTAACATTCGCATCTCCGCTAAGGTAAGCCGTCAAACGACTGAGCAATTCAGAGCCCTCTTCCATGATGGTAAGGTCTGCAGCAAAATCTGTATCAAACACATAATCGAAACCCAACTGCCTGAGTGCACTCACCATTTTTCCGGTAACCAGGGTACCGGCTTCATATCCGAACTCCTCCCCCAGGGCCGCTCTTACTGCCGGAGCGGTTTGTACGATCACCTTTTTGGCAGGATTTGCCAGGGCCCGAATTACCTGGTTGGTGTGGTCGACCTCGGTCAAAGCACCGGTCGGACATACCGCAACACATTGTCCGCAGTAGGTGCAGGGCGACTTGATCAGGTCTTGCTCAAAGGCAGGCGCCACAACCGCCTGAAAGCCCCGGTTGATCCCAGATAGCGCTCCAACTGTCTGAAAATCATTGCACATCATTTCGCACCTGCGGCACAGAATACACTTATCCATCTCTCTAATGATAGAGGGAGAACGATCCTCCTTGTAATGAGACTGTTCACCTTGATAATGTATTTCACGGATCCCAAAATCCTGTGCCAGCTTCTGAAGGTCACATTTGCCGTTCTTTGGGCAAACCAGACAATCGAAGGGATGATCAGAAAGAATAAGTTCAAGCACGGTTCGTCGTGCATTCAAGACCCTCATGTTATTGGAGCTTATCTCCATTCCTTCTGCACACTCGGTGGCACAGGCAGGCGCAAGATTCCTCCGGCCTTTGACGTCCACTACACAGATCCTGCACCCACCGGGCTTGTTTTCAATGTTCAGATCATCGAGCTTCAGGTAGCAGAGAGTCGGAATGCGCACTCCAACCATCTCCGCAGCCTTCAATATCGAGGTTCCCGCCTCAACGGAAACCTTCTTATGGTCAATGGTCAGTTGTATCCTGTTCATTTAATGTTTTTTAAACGATGTATATGGCATTGAACTTGCATTTTTCGATGCATGCACCGCATTTGATGCAGATCGAGTTATCAATGAAATGAATCTCCTTTCTTTCTCCGGTGATTGCAGCAACCGGACAAACTCTGGCACAGGCAGTACAGCCCACACAATTATCAGCCAGTATGAAATATTTCACGAGATCCTTGCATTGACCGGCCGGACATTTGTGGTCGGCCACATGCGCCAGGTATTCATCCATAAAGTTATCCAATGTCGACAGTACCGGATTAGGCGACGACTGTCCCAGTCCGCAAAGGGAGGTATCCCTGATCACATCGCTCAGGTTCCTCAGGCTTTCCAGGTCCTGGCTGGTTCCATGGCCACGGGTTATCTTATCCAGCAGCTCGTGCAGCCTTTTATTGCCTATCCGGCAGGGTGAACACTTCCCGCAGGATTCCTCGACGGTAAAATCAAGGTAATACTTGGCCACCGAGACCATGCAATCATCCTCGTCCATGACGATCATACCTCCTGAGCCCATCATCGAACCACACGCCACCAGGTTATCATAATCGATTGGTATGTCAAGATGCTTTTCCGTTAGGCAACCCCCTGAAGGCCCACCGGTTTGCACCGCCTTAAAGCGCTTTCCGTCTTTGATCCCTCCTCCGATATCAAAAATGACCTCTCTCAGGGTGGTACCCATTGGAACCTCCACCAGTCCAACGTTATTCACCTTTCCTGCCAGTGCAAAGACCTTGGTTCCCTTTGACTTTTCGGTTCCAATGCTGCTGAACCACTCAGCACCTTTCAGAATAATAGGTGCTATGCTGGCATATGTTTCAACGTTATTGACATTGGTTGGTTTCCCCAAAAATCCTTTCTCAGAAGGAAAGGGAGGCTTGAAAGTCGGTTCCCCCCGTTCGCCTTCCATCGAGTGGATCAGTGCGGTCTCCTCACCGCAAACAAAGGCACCGGCACCATAACGCAACTCTATGTCGAAATCGAAACCGGTACCCAGAATATCTGACCCGAGGAGACCCAGATCCCGGGCCTGCCTGATCGCTGTCTTAAGTCGCTCTATCGCCAGGGGATATTCTGCCCTGATGTAAATAAGGCCCTTGTCAGCACCCGTACAATAACCATTTATTGCCATAGCTTCAAGCACTGTGTGGGGATCACCCTCCAGAATAGACCGGTCCATGAAAGCTCCAGGGTCTCCCTCATCGGCATTGCAAACCACATACTTCTGATCAGCATCAGAGCGTGCTGTCAATTCCCATTTTAGTCCGGTCGAAAACCCTCCTCCTCCACGACCCCGCAAACCTGATTTCTTAATCATTTCGATTACCTCATCAGGCGTCAAGGTTGATAGAACCTTGCCAAGAGCATCATAAGCTCCCGTGGCAATCGAATCACCTATGACTTCAGGATCCATGAACCCGCAATTTCTAAGAGCAATCCTTAACTGCTTCCGTCCTGCATTCAGGCTTTCATCCGTCACAGGGTCGTCGACCAGGCGATAACCAACCGGAATCACCTCTTCAACCTCCTCCTTATTCTTGATATAGCGTTCAATGATTTCATCAGCTCTTTTGGTCGTCACATAACCAAAAACCAGCGGTTCCCTGCCAGGAAGAGTCACCTCCACGGTAGGCTCGGCATAACAGTAACCCATGCATCCTGTTTGGGTAACCAGGGCATCAATCCCTCTTTTTTCCAGTTCTTCAGAGAAGAAGGTCATGGTTTCCCGGGCACCCGATGCAATACCGCAGGTTGCCATGGCCACCTTAACCTGTATGACCGAATCCGGATGATTAATGCTTGATTTTACCCTAAAATCATTCAGAAACTTGCTACTTAACCGGTTCAGTTCATCCAGCGATTGCAGCTTAGTAA
>CAYGOU010000088.1:5152-10810 GCA_964351455.1 uncultured Porphyromonadaceae bacterium | reverse complement strand
AGATTATTGGCAGCAGCGGGTGGATTATACCATCAACATCCGGCTCGACGATGAGAAACAGCAGATCCACGGCCAGGAGTTCATCACCTATTACAACAATTCTCCGGATCCCCTTGAATATTTGTGGGTTCAGCTCGATCAGAACATGAGATCGCGAGAAAGCGATACCCGAACGATATCAACCAATCGCTTTCCGGCCGGACAATATGGAAGGAGTCAGGGTTGGGGAGTGCCATCGTCACCACGGGTCAGTGTCCAGCAAATCTCAAGCCTTTTCCAGGATTTCGACGGAGGCTTCAAAATTTTGGAGGTGCGCGACCTTAAGGGCCAGGATCTGCCGGCTACCATCAACCAGACCATGATGCGGGTCGATCTTCCGCAGCCCCTGAAACCGGGCGGCAAGTTTGAGTTTTCAATTAAATGGTGGTACAACGTCAACGACCGCATGAAGATTGGGGGGAGGTCGGGCCTTGAGCATTTTCCCGAAGAGGACAACTACATATACGCCATTGCCCAGTTTTTTCCGCGACTGGCGGTGTACAGTGATGCAGTAGGCTGGCAGCACAAGCAATTTCTCGGGTCGGGCGAATTCACCCTGCCTTTCGGAAATTACCTGGTCAACCTGACGGTTCCTGCGGATCATGTGGTGGGGGCAACAGGAGAGTTGCAGAACCCGGCTGCCGTGCTCACCCGCCAACAGCGTGATCTCCTCGAAAAGGCCAGGCAATCATCCGATCCGGTGATCATTGTTTCGGAACAGGAGGCGCGGGAAAAGGAGAAAGCGAGGTCGGGTGAATTTAAAACATGGACCTTCAGGGCGGAGAATGTTCGCGACTTTGCATTCGCTTCATCGCGCAAATTCATCTGGGATGCCATGGTGGTGAAGTTCGGTGACCGAACGGTTTTGGCCATGTCGTATTATCCGAAGGAGGGCAACCCCTTGTGGGAGCAGTATTCAACCCGGGTGGTGGCACATACCATCCAAAGCTATTCGAAATACACCTTCGACTACCCGTATCCTGTGGCCATTTCGGTGCACACCAACCACATCGGCATGGAGTACCCGATGATCAGTTTCAACGGCGGCAGACCCGAAGCCGACGGAACCTATTCTGAGGATACCAAATTCGGCATGATCGGCGTGATCATTCATGAGGTCGGGCACAACTACTTTCCGATGATTGTTAATTCTGATGAAAGGCAATGGACCTGGATGGATGAAGGCCTGAACACCTTCATGACCGGTGTTGCAGCCCGTGAATGGGATGAAAACTTTTTGGGATGGTCAGGTAACCCCGAGGATATTGTGAGTTTCATGGCAGGCGACAAGTCGATGCAAACTCCCATCATGACCAATTCTGAATCGTCAAAGAATTTTGGAGCCGAAGGGTACGCGAAGCCGGCGGTTGCTCTCAACATACTGCGCGAAACCGTGATGGGACCGGAGCTGTTTGAATTTGCATTTAAAACCTATGCCAGGCGCTGGATGTTTAAGCATCCCACTCCGGAGGATTTCTTCAGAACCATGGAGGATGCCTCTGCAATAGATCTCGACTGGTTTTGGAGAGGCTGGTTCTATACCACCGACCATGTCGACATCAGCCTTTCCCGGGTGGTCCATTATTGTGCCGGGAGTATGGATCCTGAAGTGCTAAACACTGAGGCTAAAATCCGCGAAGAATCTAAGCCGGAGTACATATATTTTCAAAGGATGCGTGAGCAGGGGTTTAAGGATGCTACCAGCCAGGACGAGCGGCTGAAGGATTTTTACAACCATTATGACCGGTGGCAACTGACTGAGCAGGAGAGGAACAGCTACAACCTTTTCGTTGAAAGTTTGACCGGAGAAGAACGGGCCCTGATCGAAAAAGGTTACCATTTCTACGACCTTTCTTTTAAAAATATTGGGGGCCTGGTGATGCCGCTTATCATCCGGATGACCTTTGCCGATGGCAGCAGCAGAACCGACCGCATCCCCGTTCAGATCTGGCAGTGGGATCCTGAAGCGGTTAACAAACTAATCATTACCGAACAGGAAGTGGTTGATTTTGAGTTGGATCCCTATCTTGAAACGGCTGATGCGGATCGTTCAAACAACCATTGGCCACCAAGATACGAACCGGTCAGATTTCAAATGTATAAGCAACCCCCATACAGGGGTGGCGGAGGGAGCAATCCCATGCGCGAAAGTCAGAAAAAATGATGAATCAGGCTCCGGAAGGAGCCTTTTTCTTTGGCTTTCGGAGGATAAAGAATAGTCCCACGATGAATGGCAGGATAGAAAGCCACTGGCCCATGTTGAGGGTCATTCCCTGTTCAAATGCCACCTGGTCGGCCTTGAAGAACTCAATCAGAAACCTGAAACCGAAAACCAGTGCCATAAGCCAGCCGAATAGCTTGCCAAGATGATCCTTCATGTTGGTTTTCCAGTAGAAATACATCATGATGCCGAAGATGGTCAGGTAGCCGATGATTTCATAGATCTGAGAGGGGTGGCGGGGGATGTTGTCGACCCTGACAAAGGTAAAGGCCCAGGGCAGGCTTGAGGGGGCTCCGATGATCTCCGAATTGATGAGGTTGCCGGTGCGGATCAGGGCACCTCCCAGGGCGGTTGGAACGGCCATCCTGTCAAGAACCCATAGCAACGACCGCTTGCTGTATTTGCGCGACCAGAGCCAAAGCATCAGGGGGACCGCGATGGCTGCTCCATGGCTCGCCAGTCCTCCATGCCAGATTTTAAAGATCTCACCGAGGTTCTCCTTGTAATAGGCCCAGTCGTAAAAGAAAACATGTCCAAGCCTGGATCCCACCACGGTTCCGATCACCATATAAAGAAAAAGGCTGTCGATCCAGTTTCTGTTGATACCTTCATTAATGAAAATCCGGGTCATGATGATGATCCCGAAAACAAATCCCAGGGCGAATAATAGTCCGTACCACCTCACGGCCATGGTGCCGATCTGAAATAAAATTGGGTCGGGGTTCCAGATGATTCCGTTTGCGGGTTCCATAAAATTGACGTTTGGCTTCCAAAGGTAAAAAACCATTGTGATAAATTGAAAAAACGCTTACTTTACTCCGACTATAAACAACTTAACCTATGAAAAACCATCTGATCCTTCTTGCTGTTTTGCTGATGTTTGGCATCTCAACGGTTGCGCAGGTTACCAAAGATCCCAACATGAATTACGGTCTTGGATTCGGGGCAGTGCCAGCCATTGCCTTCGACTCAGATTTGGGCTTTCGGTACGGGGCACTGGCCAATCTTTACTGGTACGGTGACGGCATGCCCAAGCCATTTTACAAGCATTCGCTTTATATTGAATGGTCGCATACCACCAAGGGCAGCGACATGAAGAGGATCAAGTACGACTCAGAATACCTGATTCCCAAGGTTCGCGTGACCGCGGAGGCAAGGCTTGAAACTGAGCAGGCCATGGACTTTTACGGATTCAACGGTTTTGAGGCACTCTATAATCCTGCATTCGCTGATCCAGCCGGTCCTGATTACATCAGCCGCATGTATTACCGCATGGATCGCCGTTTTTTGAGGCTAAAAACCGATTTTCAGGGCCAGATCATTGGTCGCAAGTTACGCTGGTATGCCGGCTTCAATCACTACAACCAAACCTTTGCTTCGGTTGATATTGAAAAGCTCAATGCGGGCAAGGAAGATGCAGACAAGCTTCCCGATGTGAACGGATTGTATGACAATTATATTGATTGGGGGGTGATTCCTGAAGATCAGGCCTCCGGCGGATTCAACAACATCATCAGTGCGGGGATCGTTGCGGATACGCGCGACAATGAACCCAATCCAAATAGTGGTTTGTGGACGGAAGCCTTTCTGGTGACCACACCGGGATTTTTGGGTAACAAACATCCCTTCACCTCCTTTGTGATGACTCACAGGCAATACTTCACCATTTTCCCCAAGCGGCTCACCTTTGCTTACCGGGTTAATTATCAGACAACCATTGGGGGTAACATACCCTGGTATATGCTCAATTTTAACTTCAACACCCTTGAAACCCGCGAAGGATTGGGCGGTTCAAAAACACTCCGCGGAGTATTGAGAAACAGGGTCCTTGGAGAAGGTTACGTGCTGGGTAATATGGAGTTGAGGTGGAAGTTTTTGAATTTCAGGTTTATCGGAAGTGACTGGTACCTGGCCCTCTCTCCATTCCTGGATGCTGCCCGGATCACCAAGCCTTTTGAGTACACAAAAGTTCCGCAAATGCTGCAGGGAGATCCCGACGGCTGGCACCTTGGTTACGGAGCAGGCCTTCACATTGCCTGGGGCGAAAACTTTATTGTGGCGGTTGATTACGGACTTGCGGGCGACAAGCGTGACGGAACCAAGGGACTTTACATCGGTCTTGACTTCCTATTTTAATTTCGACAGGGCGTTGAGGATCGCCATTTTGCAGCAGGTTTCATAGATTTTGATCTCCTGCATGTAAGGGTCTCCGCGATACTGTCTCAGGTCGACCCCAACCTCCTCGGGGTGGGGGATGGGGTCGCCCGATTTAAAGAAACCCTCTGCCTCCTTAACCAGGTTGCGGTTTGCATCGTAAAACTGAAGCCTGCATCTGACGTTGACCTCCTTACGCTGCTGGCTGAAGGGGTCGGTCTGATTAGCCTGGTTGGTGAGTCCTATGTCTTTGATGAAAATTCTGAGATATTGATCTGCAATACCGGATTCTGCGGCCTTCTTGATGGTCAGATTGGGACAGCCGTAAACATTTGATTTGATGGCCGAAAGGGTGTCGAGGGCAAGAACCTCGAATCCCGCCTTGGTTAGCTGAATCTCTACAAATGGGTTCAGAACCTGGTGCAAAAATTCCAGTGTCCGGGTTTTGCCTTTGGTTCCATAAGTTCTCAGGTATTCACCTGAGGCCATGTCGCCCTGATCGTTTGAGTGTTCAATTTCAACAGGACATTGAAAGATGGCTATTTTCTGAGCCTTGACTGGTGCCGCTGCGCAGGCCAGGATCATTATGGTGGTCAGGATGCTGCGTGTTGACATGATTAGGTGAGGTTTGATTAACGTTCCATAAAATTAATGGATTCCCAACACTAAGCGAACTTTTTGCATTACCTGTTCAACTTCGATGAGCTTAAGACATTTCAGGGGTTCGCTTTTGAGGGAGCAGGGTTTGCCTCCGTAAACCGAACAGGGACGGCATTTGAGAGCCCCTTCCGGGGCTTCGATCTGATGGTCTGGCGGCTGATTATAGGGTCTGAATCCAAGATCCGGATGAGTGGCCCCCCAGATTGAGATGGTAGGTACCCCTAAGAGTGAGGCCAGGTGCATGTTGGCCGAATCCATTGAGATCATCAGGTCGAGGTCATTGATGCTCAGCAATTCAGCCCGTGGGTTCTGCCCGGCAGTGAGGTTATGCAATCCCGGGATATGCTCAAAGGCTCTGGAAGGCTCCGTATCTTCTAATCCTCCAAATATATAAAGCTCTGCATCCAGTTGACTGGTAATGGTTTGGGCCAGTTCGAGGCTTCGCTCGACGGGCCATGTTTTTTCAGGATGTCTGGCAAAGGGTGCCAGTCCTATTTTGAAGGATTCGTCTTTAAACTTCGCACGGGGTTTTCGCTGATATGCCGGAAGAAACGGAAGCGGTGAGGCTGCGGGTTCAAATCCGG
>CAYGOU010000088.1:0-5142 GCA_964351455.1 uncultured Porphyromonadaceae bacterium | reverse complement strand
GCTCTTGCCATGGCCTCCAGGTAGCGATCGACGGTATGCGGCAGCGGACTCCCTCCCTTGTTGCGGATATACTTACGTTTTTGACGGCGTCCTTTCCGGATTCTGAAAACCATGATCCCGTTAAGGGTAAAAAATAGGCTCAGCAACCGGCTTCGAAGCACATCGTGCAGGTCGACAATCCTGTCAGGGTCGTATCTTTGGTTCAACTCTCTGAAAAGGCGCAACATCCCCCTGAATCCTTTATGCTCCCCCTCAAGATCGACGCCGAAAACCTCCAAACCCTCAAGATGGCTGAAATAGACTGCGAACCTTGTTCGGGTGACCAGCACCATTCGCTCTTCGCCTCTTTTCAGCGCCACTCCGTAAAGAGCCGGAAGCGTAAGGAGCACGTCGCCGAATGATGAAAATCGTATGAAAATGGTGGTCCCCATGCTAATAGGGTTGATAGGATTTCTCCTCGGTCAGTCCAGACTGGGTCATCCGGTTGATTTTCTGCTTGATGGAGGCCCTGAGGTCGTTGTTGATGTACACTGACCTGGCAGTTTGTATGAATTCATCACCGAACTGCCCGCTGCGCTCCATCTCGCGGATCCTGTCTTCGATGTCCCAAAGTTTAAGATTTATCTCCTTGAGTTCAAGAAAAAGTTCAGGCACCATGCGGGTCAACGGCTCTGCAGCCTCATGAATCTGCTGATGTTCAGTGCGGATGTTGTTGATTTTAAAGGGATCGGTGATCCGCTCGAGCTTGATCTCCAGGATAGAAAGCTTGTCAAGCAGCTCTCCGTTTGAAACTTCGATTTTCATGCTGAAAGATACCCAATTTTGGATATTTCCTTTTAACGCATGTTTAACAAGCTCAAATACCGGGGGGTTAGATCTATTCTTTACCTTTGCATTGTTCATGAAGAGGATTGTATCCATATTGACCATGCTGAGCATATTGCTCGGATCGCTTGGATTACAGGTGATTCACCACGATTGTGAGTATTGCGGTCACGGAAGCATAGAGGTATCTCTTGAGCTTGCACAGGATCATGAGCATTCGTGCTGTGAAACCACTCATCACTGTTGCCCTGCTGATTCAGGGATAAACTCTGTTTGTTCATCAGGAGATTGCTGTCCCTCTGAACTTTTAAGACTTACTGGCCTGATTGTTTCAGGTTTTCCGGATGTTCTCAAAAAGCTTGTAGAACCAGCAGAAAAGGATTTTAAAACCTCTTATCCCGAACTTGACCTTTATGCACTTTTCGGCAAGTCACAGGCTCTCCGGTTTGATTCATTCTCATATCTGGCCTTAAAGATACCCTCATTTAATACCCCTCCTGCCGACTGCTCCATGTTGTCGGTTTTCCGATGCTGATGCATGGTTGAGTGATCGTGTAAACGAGTATTCATCCAATTAAAGCATCATTTTATGAAATCAATTGTTATTATTTTGTTTTTACTTGTTTCTCAGGTTGCCGGTGCCCAAACCCTGTCAGGCCGGGTTTTTGGAAACACCGATGGCCAGAAAACCACCCTTCCCGGGGTCAATGTACACTGGAAGGATTCTCAAATCGGCACCGTCACCGATGCTGAAGGCAATTTTCTGATCGTTCACCCACAGGGGTACAAGGATCTGGTTTTCAGTTTTGTCGGGTATGCTCCTGATACGGTGGATGTGTCGACCGCCTCGATTCCGCTTGAAGTTGAACTGGCGGGCGGCACTCAACTGGATGCAGTTGTTATTGCAGAGCGGCAGCCGGGTTCTTTTATCGACCGTATGGATCCCATTGCTACCGAGAGAGTTACCGGAGCTGAGCTTTGTAAGGCGGCCTGCTGTAACCTTTCTGAGAGCTTTGAAACCAACGCCTCCGTCGATGCCTATTATACCAACGCGATTACGGGCGCAAAGCAGATCAGACTGCTCGGACTCGACGGAACCTATGTGCAGTTGCTGACCGAAAACATTCCTTCGGTAAGGGGAATTGCCACCAACTACGGACTGCTTTACATCCCTGGTCCTTGGATGGAGAGCATCTCGATCTCAAAGGGAACCTCATCGGTCAAAAACGGATATGAATCGATTGCCGGGCAGATCAATGTTGAGTATCTCAAGCCGGCGACAGCCGACAAGTTTTACCTAAATCTCTTTGGCAGCGATGCAGGTCGCAAGGAGGCAAACCTGGCCGCCTCTTTCCTGCTCAACGAACAGGTTAATACCCTGATATTGGGCCACTACAGCGACGACCTTACCCGGAATGACCACAACATGGACGGGTTTATGGACGAGCCCCTGGTGCAGCAGTTCAATCTGCTGAACCGCTGGTATGCTGTGAAGGATCACTGGCGGTTCATCGGACTGGTTCGTGGATTGAAGGAGACCAGGAATTCTGGCCAGATGGATTACACTCCCGGTGATGCCATTGTTACGGGCAAACCCTACGGAATATCTGTCAACACAGAGCGTTTTGAAGGATTTGCGAAGGTGGGTTATGTCTTCGGAAATGCCTTGAATTCAAGCTTTGGCAGCATCTACTCACTCACCTGGCACAACCAGGATGCAAGGTTTGGCTTGAGGCATTATCTCGGAAAGCAGGTGACCGGTTATCTGAATCTGATGTACCAGACAGATCTGGTAAATGAGAAACACAATCTGACATCAGGATTTAGTTATAACCTTGAGCGGTTCAACGAAACCCTTGATCAGCAGGGGGCACCGAGACTGGAATCGGTTCCCGGTGTTTTTACGGAATATTCCTTCAGACCATCTCCTGGGTTTACCATTCTAGCAGGATTGAGGGCGGATTTGCACAATCTTTACGGACCCATGATCACACCCCGTCTGCACTCAAAAATCGACATCAACCCGCTTACACACCTTCGTCTTTCCGCAGGTAAAGGATACCGGACGCCCTATGTGTTGGCTGAAAACAACCATTTTCTGGCCAATTCACGAAACATCGTAATGGATTCAGATCTGACACAGGAGGTGGCATGGAACTGGGGTGTCAACCTGACCCGTTATCTCTTTACCGGTGACCGCGAAATGACCGTCACCCTTGAATACTATCGCACCGATTTCGTCAACCAGGTGGTGATCGACCTCGACAGCAGTGTGGATGAGGTCAGGTTCTATAATCTGAATGGAGAGAGCTTCTCCAACAACTTGCAGGCCGAGGCCATGTGGTCGCCCTTGCGCGGACTCGATGTGAAAGGAGCCGTTCGTTTTTCAGATGTCAGGTATTCCCTTGAGAACCAGGATCTGGTGACAAAACCACTGGTGAGCCGGGTAAAGGGACTAGCAACAGCCTCTTACCAGACTCCACTCAGAAAGTGGCAGTTTGATTTCACGAGTCAGTTCAACGGCAAGGGCAGGATTCCTTCGACCGCCACAAACCCTGATGGTTACAGGATGGATGAGGAGTACGCGGCATTCACGATCATAAATGCCCAGGTTACCAAATTCTTCAAAATATGGGAGATATATTTGGGAGTAGAAAACCTGACCAATTTCAGGCAGGAGCATGCCGTGATTGCCGCCACCGATCCATTTGGCGATCTCTTTGATGCATCGCTGGTTTGGGGACCAATTCATGGCCGCAAGTTTTATGCCGGGATGCGCTTTGCCATTGCAAGAGAAGAATAATTCAATCCTACAAACAACGTTATGAAAAACATCAAAATCTATCCGCTGATCCTCCTTTTTGTCATGATGGCTTCAGGAGACCTTTTTTCACAGAACCGTAAAACGTCTGACACAAAGGTTGATACCCTCAAGATTTGGGCATCCATGGATTGTGTCAGTTGCCAGGCCAAGATCCAAAAGAACATTGCCTTTGAGAAAGGGGTGAAGGATCTGAAGGTTGACCTGCCCACCAAGATGGTGGTCATTGCTTACCGCAAGGACAAAACTACTCCGGAGAAGCTTGATAAAGCCATTCAGGATCTAGGGTTCAAAACGGAAATGTTGAAATAGAAGGTTTTGTCTTTGGCAGATATGGGGTGACATCCGGTCATGCAACCAGGATGTCACCCCATATGTGCCTATCTGGTCATTGAGGAATTTTAAACGTCAGTCCTATTCCGACCAGTTCCTTGAATTGCACCCTTGGTTTGAAATCGTCTGCAATTCCGTCGCCGGTCAGGTCCTTGCCGATCAGAATGTCATGGTCGTAAAGCAGGTGGGTATTTATGCTTGCCGTAAGAAACTTGTTGATTTTCATCAGGATTAGTACCTCCCAGCTCACGTCGATAAACTGAGGATCTTTCAGGTAATTTGAGAAAAGATCGATCTTGGTCTGGAGGCCAACATTCTGCATCAGGTCACGATGATAGCCCAGTCGCAGGTATCCCCCAAATTCGGTTCTCATATTCTTGCCAGGCTCAACGCCGAATGCCCCCAAGGCTGAAAGCTCCTCGTCCATCACCATGGTTACCTTTCCGGTAAGGGGCGCTACGAACAGGGTTAATTGGTCATTCGGCTTGAAATCTGCCCCGGCAGCAATAATCAGGTAGGCGGGTGCCAGCAGGTTTGAGATGGGCTTATCGAGTTCCGTTCCGGCATAACCTGGAGCAAATTGCGTTTTAAAACTCCCAAGAATTGCCCCGTTGAGCTTCTCTGAAAATCCATAGCCGGCCTTTGTCATGATCTCGAGCCGGTCATCGGTTTTCAGTGCCGGATTCTTGCCCTGGATCAGCAATCCATACCCGATGTCAGCCTGATTGTCCCATGAGAATCGCTCACGGGCATACTTGAAAATCCCATTGTAGCGTCCATTCACTGAAATTGAGTTCTGTCCCCCTGCGGCCCAATTGGTAAATGTTACCTGTGAAAAGGTTATTGCAAGGTTGTTCTCGCTCTTCCAACCGGAGGTTTCGGTCGCAGATGCGGTTCGAAGGCTCTTTTCAGCTTCGGTAACCTGTCCCGGTAATTCTGAAAACGTAAGTAAAAACAGACTGATAAAGATGAGAGGCTTTTTCTGATGATTCATGATGGATCGGTTATAAAATGGATGGCCAAAATTATCATAAAGTGAATGAATAAAAAACGAAAATAATTGGATTTAGTTACAATTTATACATAAGTTTGCATCCGAATCGTAAAAATATACAGATGAATAAGATCACAAGGCAGGCAGCCATTGTTGAAGTACTGACGGC
>CAYGOU010000087.1:10517-10880 GCA_964351455.1 uncultured Porphyromonadaceae bacterium | reverse complement strand
CTCCAAATATATAGCCCTTTAGTGGGAAGCGGGATGATTCATTCATGGCACTCCTGTAAAAGTCGATCTGGTTATATTTTAACTCTTTGATCAGCTCCTGTGAAGCTTTGAGGGTTGACAGGGAGCTAAGCACCTGGTTTCGGATCGTATAAGGAAATGACAGTACTCCATATTCGGTTTTTCTAAGATGGCCCCTGCTGGAAGCCTGTTCAAAGAGTATTCCGATCGATCCGTTCAGGTCGGGGTATGCCGAACCCTTGCCAAAGTAAAAATCATCGAACATCTCTTCGGTGAAATAAAGAGATCCTATGGCATCAAGTTCCCTGGCATGGTAGGTTCCGATCTTTTGGGTCAGGGAGAAGT
>CAYGOU010000087.1:0-10507 GCA_964351455.1 uncultured Porphyromonadaceae bacterium | reverse complement strand
AACCAGGGGGTTTGATCTCGAATTGACTCCAGGTTGAAAGAAAAAGGTGGAGTTGCTACCCATCTCATGGTGGTCGGTGAGAATGTGAGGTTTCCATCTGTGAAACTGTTCAATTCTTGCCTGCGATTCGGGATGCTGAATCCAGAGCCAGTCGCGGTTCAGGTCGAACCAGTAGTGATTCCCCCGGCTTCCCGGCCATGGTTCGCTGAATTCTATTGAATTGACATCGGGATTATTGGTCATGCTTTTCCGGGAATTGACCCAGGAGGCAAAGCGGTTAAATCCATCCGGATTGAGGCAGGGATCAATAATCACGATGGTCTGATCGAGCATTTTTCTGACCTCTTCATCTTGTGAAGCAGAGAGGTAATAGGCCAGTAATGGGGCGGCATTGCCTCCGCTTGGCTCGTTTCCGTGAACGCTGTATCCCATCCAGACCACCAGTGGATCTTTGCGGATTGCCGTCGGAGAGGAGGCGGGATCAAGGTTGCCAAGATGGTCAACTCTCAGCTTTTCGAGATTCTGCTGGTTGGCGGGCGAAGTAATGACCAGCATCAGCATTTGATTGCCTTCATGGGTCACCCCTGTTTTAATGAGTGAAACCCGGTCAGACTTTGAAGCAAGGGTTTCGATATAGGCTGCCAGCTTGTCGTAACTTAAATGAAAGGTGCCTGGCATAAACCCAAAGAACGACTGGGGTGATGGTACATTCTGGTTGTACTGGGTTCCGGCCGGAAGATAATAATCGATGGTTGTCTGGGCATTGAGTGCC
Organism: uncultured Porphyromonadaceae bacterium; assembly: GCA_964351455.1. GTDB lineage: Bacteria > Bacteroidota > Bacteroidia > Bacteroidales > UBA12481 > JAGHDB01. The sequence continues at coordinate 9,735 of CAYGOU010000087.1, read as the reverse complement.
ACCAGAGCCAGTAGCAGCATTTGGGTAAGGAAATACTTTTTCATATTTAAAAGGAATAATGAACGAACTAATATACCCTTTTCCAATCCTCCGCGAAGTGTTGTAAAAAGAATTTTCAAAAACGACAAGGGTCATGGGCCTGCTCAAACAAATTTGATTAATTTGTAATCGAGACAAACCACAGGAATAAACCATAGAGAAGAAATGGTAACCGAACAACTATTCAATCCCTCCAGCATTGTGGTGGTGGGAGCTTCATCAGATCTCCGCAAGCCCGGGGGGAAGATTCTTAAGAACCTGCTTGACCACTCCTACGCCGGAGCACTGTATGCAATCAATCCCAAGCTCAAGGAGGTGCTTGGAGTGCCCTCTTTTGCATCTCCGCATGAATTGCCTGAAGTGGACCTGGCCATCCTGGCCATTCCGGCGAGTCTTTGCCTAGAAACCGTGGGAGTGCTTGCCAGAACGAAAAACACCAAAGCCTTTATCATCATATCCGCTGGTTTCAGCGAAGAGAATGAGGAGGGGGCGAAGCTGGAGGAGCAATTGGTTGGCATCCTCGAAGAAACAGGAAGCTGCCTCATTGGTCCCAATTGCATTGGGGTGATAACCACTCATTATGCAGGTTGCTTCACCACTCCGATACCCCAGCTGGATCCGGCCGGGGTCGATTTCATTTCCGGGTCGGGAGCGGTCGCAGTTTACGTCATGGAGGCGGCCATACCCAACGGACTGAGGTTTTCTTCGGTCTTTTCGGTTGGTAATTCCGCACAGCTAGCCGTCGAGGACATCCTCCAATATCTGGATGAAAATTTTGATCCAAAGCATAGCAGCCGCATTAAACTGCTTTACCTTGAAAGCATCCGCAATCCCGCCAAACTACTGAAACATGCCTCTTCGCTGATCAGAAAGGGGTGCAGGATAGCTGCGATCAAGGCCGGCTGGTCTGAGGCAGGCTCAAGGGCGGCCTCCTCCCACACCGGTGCCCTGGCAACTGCCGACCATGCTGTAAATGCACTGTTTAGAAAGGCCGGGATTGTGCGTTGCTACAGCCGTGGTGAACTCGCAGCCCTGGGATGCTTGTTCAGTTACAAGGCCATGAATGGAAAAAGGATGGCCATCATCACCCACGCTGGGGGACCGGCGGTTATGCTGACCGACCTGCTCTCTGAGGGCGGAATGGAGGTTCCTCATCTGAAGGGGCCGGAGGTTGAAGAACTTCTCAAAGTGCTGCATCCCGGTTCTTCGGCGGCCAATCCCATCGACGTACTTGCCACCGGCGCCGAAGTACAGCTTGAGGCCTGCATAGAGACTGTAGACAAAAAACTTGACCAAATCGATGGCATGTGCGTGATCTTCGGAAGTCCCGGGCTTTTCTCCATGGCACCTGTTTATGAGCTTCTCGACCGTAAGATACGAAGCTGCAACAAACCGATCTATCCCATTCTGCCATCAACCATCAATGCAGCTGAAGAGGTTCGGGGCTTCATTGCCCGGGGGCACTGCAACTTCCCGGATGAGATCGTCTTTGGCCGGGCACTGGTGCAGGCGGCCGCCACACACCCTCCCTACCATTCGGATCCGGAGAATGAACATGCCAGCGCCGATCTGATCCGCAAGGTCATCCACCGAACAGAGTCAGGATACCTTGATCCCCAGGATATCCAAGAAATCCTGGATCATGCCGGTATTAACCGGGTTGCTGAAGTTGTGGCAACAACTGCGGATGAGGCGGCCAAAATGGCCAGCGGCCTTGGATACCCGGTGGTCATGAAAGTGGTGGGTCCTCTTCATAAAACCGACGTGGGTGGGGTAAGGCTAAATGTGGCAGATTCAGAGCAGGTACATCAGCATTTTAATAGCCTTATGCAAATATCCGATGCCAAAGCGGTTTTGCTTCAGCCTATGCTCAAGGGTACAGAACTGTTTATTGGGGTAAATTATGAGCAGGGATTCGGTCATATGGTTTATCTTGGCCTGGGAGGCATCATGATTGAAGTACTTAAGGATGTTCAATCCGGACTGGCGCCGCTTTCGCCGGCTGAGGCCCGTGATTTGATCAGAAAGCTCAAGGGTTTTAAAATTCTTGAAGGAGTCAGGGGCTCATCTCCAACCGACCTGAATGCCTGGATTGAAATGATCGTGAAGGTATCAAGGCTGGTCTGCATTGCTCCCGAAATTCGGGAGATGGACCTCAACCCGGTTATCGGCATGGCCGACCAGGTTGTAGCTGTGGATGCCAGGATCAGGATTGAAAAATAGTATCTTTGGAACTCACATAAATCAGCATATGGAAAAAATTGCAATCCTTTACGGACCCTCAGGGGGAAACACAGAAAAGGCAGCAAGGATGGTGGCAGAAGCCTTCGGTCCGGAGCTTGCGGTGCTTATGCACATCAGGGATGCCGGAGAGAAAGACCTGGCTCCTTTTAACAAAATCGTTTTGGGTGGCCCAACGGTTGGTGCCAATGTTTGGTCAGATACCGCTGCGGGTGATTGGGATACATTTCTGACCCGCCTATACAAAATGGATCTAACCGGAAAGACCTGTGCGATTTTCGGATTGGGTGATCAGGTTTCCTATGGATTTCATTTTGTGGATGACATCCGCACCATCTATGATAAACTTGTGGAGGGAGGAGCCCGGATGATCGGCAAAGTATCGGCAGAGGGATATCAGTTTGATGAATCAAAGGCCCTTCTTGAGGGCAGTTTTCTGGGACTTCCTCTCGATGAGGACAATGAACCCGAGTTGACCATGCCGAGGATCCTTTCATGGGTTGACCAGTTGCTTAAAGAGTTTAATTAGGTAGTCTGAACGGTAGCTTCGGTTACCGTTTTTTGTTTATGTACCTTTCATCTACACCGGTTTTTCTGGTTGACCCAATCCGGGCCTTGGAGAACATACGCCGCATGGCGGCAAAGGCTCGAACCTCAGGCGTGGTTTTCAGACCACATTTTAAAACGCATCAGTCGAAGGCGATCGGAAGGTGGTTCAGAGAAGAGGGGGTCACAAAGATTACGGTCTCTTCCCTTGAAATGGCCAGGTATTTTGCTCAGGATGGCTGGAATGACATCACCATTGCTTTTCCGGTTAAGCCGTCAGAAATTCCCGAATTGAATGCATTGGCCCGTCTGGTGCGTTTGGGACTGCTGGTAGGAAGTGTTGGCGTTACCGGCCTTTTGCTTGAAGGTATTCATGAACCTGCCAATCTATGGATCAAGATCGATACCGGCTACCGCCGCACGGGTATTGATTCAGAAAATCCGGCAGAGGCCTCGAAGATTCTTCTCGCAGTCAGAAGTTCAAAGAACCTTGTTGTCAGGGGACTACTGACACATGCCGGTAACACCTACCATGCCCGTTCAAAGCCAGAAATCAAAAGGATTTTCGCAGATAGCATATGGCGCCTGAACAGGCTCAGAGAAGAAATACAAACCGATCATCCTCCACTTCTTCTGTCGGTGGGAGATACCCCAGGTTGCAGCCTGGCCGTAAGTTTTGAGGGTGTGGATGAGGTGCGGCCGGGTAATTTTGTCTTTTATGACGGAATGCAAAGAGGTTTGGGGTCATGTACATACAATGATATTGCCGGTGTTGTGGTATGCGAGGTGGTTGCCATCCATCCTCAACGCCAACAGGTGGTCATACATGGCGGATCGATCCATTTCTCCAAAGAGCACCTTCATCTTAGGGGTGAGACGCTGTTTGGCGAAATGGTTTCATTGGTTCATGAAGGTTGGAGCAAACCCGTACCAGGTTGTAAGCTGATCTCCTTGTCGCAGGAGCACGGGATCCTTAAGCTTTCAGGTTCGATGATGAACAAGATCAGGATTGGAGACCTGGTTGGGATTATACCCGTTCACTCCTGCTTGACTGCCAATCAATTGCCGATGCTTTCCGTTTCCGGTTATCATTCCCTGGATCATCTGAACAAATAATGACATTAATCCTTTGGCCGGTTGACGAATTTTGATATTTTTCAGAAATGAAAAGCACCCCGATCGATAGATTAATTGTTCAGGAGCAGATTGATAAATCTGGTCTTAAAGATCTGGGGATAGCCAGCATCCGGGAAATCGTAAAACTGGTTAATGAGATCGAGCGACAGTCGGGTGAGAAATTCATAAGGATGGAGATGGGGGTTCCGGGACTTGAGCCTCCGGAAATCGGTATAGAGGCTGAAATTACCGCTCTTCGCTCGGGGGTTGCATCGAAATACCCGATGATCGATGGTGTTCCTGATCTTAAAAGAGAGATTCGCAGGTTCGTAAAGCTCTTCCTGAACATCGATGTTCAGGAGCAAGGTTGCCTGCCGACCGTTGGGGCCATGCAGGGAGCCATGGCGGCATTCCTGGTGGCAAACCGCTCTGACCGGAACAAACTGGGAACCCTTTTCATCGATCCGGGTTTTCCGGTGCAGAAGCAGCAATGCAGGATACTCGGGCATGATTATGAGACCTTTGACGTCTATGATTTCCGTGGAGAAAAATTGGGACCGAAACTTGAATCCTACCTCAAGACCGGCCAGATCAGCACCATTTTATACTCCAATCCGAATAACCCCTCCTGGATCTGTTTTACGGAAGATGAGCTGAAAACCATTGGAGAATTGGCCAATCGATATGATGTCATTGTCATTGAAGATTTGGCGTATTTTGGGATGGATTTCAGAAAAGACTATTCCCAGCCAGGTCAGCCACCTTACCAGCCAACAGTAGCCAATTACACGGATCACTGGTTGTTGCTGATATCCAGTTCAAAGGCTTTTTCATTTGCCGGTGAGCGCGTTGCAGCCATGGTAATCGGGGATAAACTATTTGAAAGAAGTTATCCCGACCTCAAGCGGTATTATTCCACCGAAAGGTTCGGCTATTCCATGATTTTTGGCGCTCTGTATTGTTTGTCCTCAGGGGTGAATCATTCGGCACAATACGGACTGGCAGCGATGCTAAAGGCAAGCAACGACGGTAGTTATAATTTCGTTGAGGGGGTAAAGGAGTATGGTGAGCGGGCTCGCTTTATGAAGCAGACCTTTTTAAATGCCGGTTTCAGGGTTGTTTATGACCGCGATATCGATCAGGAGATTGCCGATGGTTTTTACTTCACCGTTTCATACCCGGGCATGACAGGTTCAGAATTGCTGAGAAACCTGCTGTTCTACGGAATCAGCGCCATATCCCTTGCCATCACAGGCAGTACACGCACGGAGGGATTAAGGGCATGTGTATCACAGATTCATCCCTCCCTGTATCCATTGCTGGAGAGCAGGCTTGCATGTTTTAGCCAGGATTTTCCGGTTGGGGATTCCTGAAGAGAATCAGTTATTCATTTTAATCCAAAACATTTATCATATGGCCAAAGTTAGAGGAGCGATAGTTGTTGACATCGAAGGATGCAAAGGCTGTGAGGTTTGTACAGTGGCCTGTCCGGATCAGGTGATCGCCATGTCTCAGGAGGTCAACCGGAAAGGATATCACTATGCCTATATGCAGCACCCTGAAGCATGCACCGGATGTTCAAACTGCGCGATCGTGTGTCCGGATGGTGTCATTTCCGTTTACCGGGTAAAAGTTTCAGAATAATCAAAAAGGAGTATGAAAGAGCTTAAATTGATGAAAGGGAATGAGGCCATTGCCGAGGGAGCAATCAGGGCTGGAGCCGATGCCTATTTTGGCTATCCCATTACCCCACAGTCTGAAGTAATGGAGTATCTGATGGCAGAGCGGCCTGAACAGCGTACCGGAATGGTGGTGTTGCAGGCAGAGAGTGAAGTTGCTTCTATCAATATGGTTTATGGAGCCGCCGGCACCGGCAAAAAGGTGATGACCTCCTCTTCGAGTCCGGGCATCAGTCTTATGCAGGAAGGGATCTCCTACATTGCAGGGGCCGAACTGCCCTGCCTGCTGGTAAACGTGGCAAGGGGTGGTCCGGGCCTTGGAACGATTCAGCCTTCACAGGCCGACTATTTTCAGTCGGTCAAGGGTGGGGGGCATGGTGATTATCACATGATCGTGCTGGCTCCTGCTTCGGTACAGGAGATGTTTGACTTCCCCTTTATCGGATTTGAACTTGCGTTCAAATATCGCATTCCGGTTATGGTACTGACCGACGGCCTCATCGGACAAATGATGGAGAAGGTTGAGCTTTGCGAACAGCTGCCAAGGACCTCGCATTTTGACCCATCATGGACAACAACCGGGAAGCCGGAAAACCGCGAGCGGAACATCATTACCTCGCTGGATCTTGATTCGGCCAAACAGGAGCGTCACAATCAGCATTTGCAGGCGAAATACCTTGAGATACAGAAGAATGAAGTTCGTTTTGAGGAGTTTCAGACCGGGGATGCTGATTACCTGTTCGTTGCTTACGGATCCAGTGCCAGGATCTGCCAGAAGGCACTCATTCTCGGCCGCGAGAAGGGTTATAAGATTGGACTGATCCGACCCATATCCCTATTCCCCTATCCAACAGAAATCATCCGGCATCACGCTTCAAGGGTCAAGGGATTTCTTAGCGTTGAGCAGAGCGCCGGTCAGATGGTTGAAGACGTCAGACTCGCAGTGGGCTGCAGTGTTCCGGTAGAGCATTTCGGAAGAATGGGAGGAATGGTGCCGTCACCTGAAGAGGTGCTGGAAGCAATGATTGATAAACTAATCAAGTAGAGAACGATGGAAATCAATGAGATTATAAAGCCTGAAAACCTGGTCTATTCCAAGACCCCGCTCATGACCGACAAAACCCTCAGCTATTGTCCGGGTTGCGGCCATGGTACGGCCCACCGAGTGCTGATGGAGGTCCTCGAAGAGATGAATTTGCAGGAGTCAACGATCGGGGTCGCACCGGTTGGATGCTCTGTTCTTGCATACGAATTTATGAATATTGACATGCAGGGTGCCGCTCATGGAAGAGCACCCGCCGTGGCCACCGGGATTAAGAGATGCTGGCCCGAAAAGATTGTTTTTACCTACCAGGGGGATGGCGACCTGGCGGCTATCGGAACCGCTGAGACCATTCATGCCTGCAACCGCGGTGAGAACATTACCATCATCTTCGTCAACAACGGCATTTACGGAATGACGGGCGGACAGATGGCCCCTACTACACTTGAGGGTATGAAGACCTCAACCAGTCCGTATGGCCGGGAGTTGAGCTCGATGGGAAATCCGCTGAGAATGACCGAATTGATCGCCATGCTTCCGGGTACCCATTTCGTTACCCGGCAATCGGTTCACACTCCCAGAAACGTCCGGCGGGCCAAAAAGGCCATCCGTGCTGCCATCGAAGTGCAGCTGGCCAACAAAGGTTTGTCTTTTGTTGAGATCGTCTCAAATTGCAACTCCGGATGGAAAATGACCCCTGTCAGATCCAATGAGTGGATGGAGCAGAATATGTTTCCATATTATCCCCTTGGCGACATCAAGGTCGACGGGAAGCTGGTCAATGGTAAAAATTCAAAAGAATAACGCATCATGACTGAAGAGATCATCATAGCAGGATTTGGTGGACAGGGAGTGCTCTCAATGGGTAAAATTCTGGCCTATTCAGCCATCATGGACGAAAAAGAGGTCAGCTGGTTTCCTTCGTATGGACCGGAGATGAGGGGGGGGACCGCCAATGTTACGGTCATCCTCAGCGATGAAAGAATCAGTTCTCCTGTACTCAGGGTTTACGATACGGCCATCCTGCTGAATCAGCAATCCCTTGATAAGTTTGAGTCAAAAGTCAAGCCAGGTGGATTGCTTCTTTACGACGGCAATGGGATCATCCGTCATCCTGAACGCACAGATATTCAAATTTTCAGGGTGGATGCTGCTGAAGAGGCTTCCAAAATGGGCAGTAACCGAACCTTCAACATGATCGTCATGGGAGGGTATCTGAAAGTCAAACCTCTTGTACAGATCAAGAATGTTAAAAAGGGATTGGAGAATTCAATTCCTGCCCGATATCACAATTTGTTGGATATGAATATGATGGCCATATCCAGGGGTATGGAGATCGTTCAAAAGGTAAACTGAAGCAGTTTGGCTAATCCTTAAAGGTGCTCTTTCGCTGCTGGTTTCGCAGTACTGGGCGCAGCAGTGCCGGGCAATAGCGATGAAGGTAAATCCCCAAAACCTCTTTCCCTCCGAAGTAGGGTTCGGCTTTGTTTTTACAGACGTTTTTAAGAATTCGCTCGGCCAGCTTACCGGGGTCCATTCCGTTTTGCTGAAACCGGCTCATTTTATTGAATTTGTCTCCGGTTTCGGTGATGGCATTCACTGAAATCTGGGTTCTAATGTAACCCGGACAAATGACTGTGACCCCAACGCCGGTATCGGTCAATTCAGCTCTCAAACAATCAAAAAATCCATGCAGTGCGTGCTTGCTGGCTGCGTAGGCACTTCTCTGCGGGGTCCCGATTTTGCCCATAACACTTGAAGTTACCACTACCTGTCCGGTTCCGGCCTTCACCATCAATGGTACCACGGCCTTGGTGAGGGCAATTACCCCAAAATAGTTAATCTCCATTACCTTCCGGTCGATTTCCAGCGGGGTATTGAGGGCTATCGAGCGACTGCTGATTCCGGCATTGTTGAAAAGAATGTCTACTCTTCTGAACCTTGAAATCACTTTCTGCGTCATCTCTGCTGCGAGGCTCGTATCGCTGATGTCAAAAGGGAGGATCATGCTTCGCTCTGACGATAGGGCGGCTGCTGAAACAACCCTGACCAGCTCCTCTTCCCTGCGGGCTGAAAGAATGATTGTCGCCCCGCGCTTGGCACAGGCATAAACAAGGGCCTCTCCGATTCCTGAGGATGCTCCTGTAATCCAGACAACTTTGTTAACCAGGCTGTTCATAGTGATCGAACAATTAACCTTGGTAAATGTATTATCTTTGTTCGTATATTTTTCAATCAATGAGCGAGAAGATCATAACCGGTATCCAGCAGGTAGGGATCGGGGTACGTAACCTCAGGGAGGCATGGCGCTGGTATCGTCATCATTTTGGAATGGACATCCGGGTGTTTGAAGAGGAGGCCTATGCCGAATATATGCTCCCCTATACCGGAGGCGAACCCAGAAAAAGACACGCTGCACTGGCTGTCAATATGCAGGGAGGTGGAGGTTTCGAGATTTGGCAGTACAAATGCAGGGAGCCCGAACCGGCAGGATTTCAGCTGCTTCTTGGTGACGTTGGGATATTCGCAGCCAAAATCAAATCGAGAGACATTGCAAGAACCCATCAGGATTTTGTTTCCAACGGAGTAGAGGTACTAGGGGATATTACAAGCAATCCCTCTGGAATAAGACATTTCTTTGTCAGGGATCCATTTAACAACATCTTTGAGGTGGTAGAGTCAGGATCCTGGTTTTCAAAGGACCAACGGCTCACCGGCGGTACCTATGGTGCCATCATAGGTGTGACTCAGATTGACAGGGCACTGGTTCTTTATCAGAGAATACTGGGATATGACAAGGTCGAATATGACCTCACCGGTTCTTTTGATGATCTGGCATCCTTACCTGGACAGGGTAGCAGGATACGGAGGGTTTTGCTGAGCCATAGCAAGAGGCGGATGGGGGGCTTTAGCCGTTTTTTTGGGGAAAGCCAGATTGAACTGATCCAGGTGCTTGACCGAAAGCCGGAGTACATTTTCAAAAACCGGCTTTGGGGTGATCTTGGTTTTATACACCTCTGCTTTGATATTTCCGGAATGATGGCCCTGAAGAAAGAGTGCGCATCCCATGGC
>CAYGOU010000086.1:0-10899 GCA_964351455.1 uncultured Porphyromonadaceae bacterium | reverse complement strand
CATTGTATCCATCCCAGACCGCCGGAATGAAGCCGTTTTCAGGGTGCCAGCCCATCGACATCAGCGCCTGCCCGTTCATGGCCCAGTCCCACTCAACCCTTCGGTAAAGCCGGTCAATGGCCTCACGCAGATATATTTCATCCGGATCATCCCCATCGAAGTAACTCTGGCAGGCAAGCATGCCTGCCATCATAAGTCCTGTATCGATGGTTGACAGTTCAACCTGCCGGTACCTGGTGCCATTGCCATAGTTGAGAAAATGATAATAGAAGCCACGGTAGCCTGTCATGCCTTCAGCCGCATCCCCCTGCGGGGACTGTTCAAGCCATCGCATTGCAGTGGCAACCCTGGCGGCCCCATCCTGCCGGGTGATGTAACCGTTTTCGATTCCAATGATATATGATGCAAGGGCAAAACCGGTGGAAGCAATGCTGGTAAAATTGCGGGTCGGGAACCGGTCGTCATTTTGCCAGGTGGTGGTATCAACAACTTCCCAGAAAAAGCGGAATGTGCGCTCTTTTAGATCAGAAAGAAAGACCTCATCATTATCCGAATGACGCTGCGCCCTCTGAGGTGAACATGCCTGAAGGTTCAGCAGCATGAAAACCACAAAAAACATCATGAATTGTGATGCGCGTAATCTATTCATAAAAATCAGGTCGAGAAATGGTTAACTCAAATTTACGGAATTGCAATTGATTTGAAAAAACCAAGCCTACTCAAGATTACTACAGTAATCAGGCAGAATTGCCCAGGGGGTACTACAGCACTACTACACCACTGGGTAAGGTCAATGGCGAAGAAGAAATTCGTAGAGATTTTCCTCTGTTGAAAGGTTAAGCCGTTTTCGGAGCCGGTATCTCCTGACCTCGACACCACGCAATGAAATGTTGAGCAATTGAGCGATCTGTTTTGAAGAGATATTGAGTCTCATATAGGCACACAACTTCAGGTCACTCTGGGTCAGGTGGGGGTAATCGCTTTTCAAGCGCTTGAGGTAGTCCTGATGGGTCTGTTCAAAATGGGTTTCAAAACGGTTCCATTCATCCTCCGAAGCAATCTGCCTTTCAATCACTTTGAGAAGGCGCGTTTTTACAGCCGGATTAAGTTCTTCCGCTGAGCCTTCCTGCTGTCGCACCAGCTCTCTGCGAATGCGAAGCAGTTGCTCGTTTTTCTTGATGATTCCCATGGTGTAATCAGCAAGTTGTATGTTTTTGAATTTTAGCTCATTCTGCAAGTTATCGTTCTTAAGCCGAATCAATTCCTGTTCGTTTTGCATGAGTTCCTGCTGAGTTTTATAGGATTCCTGCTCCTCAATCTTCATTTTGTGTAATCTCAGACGGGCCAGAAACATCATTCTGATCACCACCACCCCTCCCAAAAATAAAACCAGGTAAAGCATCAGGGCAACTTTTGATTGAAACCAGGGGGGACTGATCTCAAAGCGGTAGTGCAAGGCAGGGCCACTTGATCCGTCGAGTTTCTTCGAAATCAATTGCAATTCGTATTTGCCCGGGGGTATTCTTGTGTAGTTGGCTTCTGAAATGGTGCCCCAGGCGGTCCATTGATCAGAAAGTCCTGCAAGTCTGTGGCGGTAATAGGGGTGCCTGAGGCCATTGTTAATGGAATAAACGAAACTCAGATTTCGGAAACCATAAGGGATATTTATCTCCCCGTTCAAAGAGACCAGCGGCAGAAAGCGCTCTTTTCCCGCGGCATTTGAAGCCACCACCCGACTTAACCTTTCTGCCGCATAATCTGGATGATCTTCGTTGGCATTATGGGGGTTTAAAATGGCAAAACCGTTGTCGAGACATATTAATTGTCTGTCGGCACGCAATGAAACGATTTTCGAATAGCGATTATTCAGAAAAAGTCCCTGCATCGACAGATCGTAGCGGAACTCCAGGTTAAGGCTTCCACCTGCAATTTCGAAAAGTGCGATCTCCTGGTTCTGAATAAACCAATACCTGTGGTCACCAATCGGAATGACCTGCTGGGATGATTTAAACTGACCTGCCTGTTCATTCAGCCAGGAATAGGGAACAATGGTATCGTTCAGATCATCCCAGGAGTATAGTTGCTCGCCATTGGTAAACAATATCCGGTTTTCTACGAGGGCTGTGTTCAGTCGCCGGTCGGGAACAATTCCCTGCTCCATTCCAAAAAACCTGATCTGCTCAACCTTGGTGAGATCCTCCGATAATCTTAAACGGAATAAACCCCGGGTAGCGTGGGCTCCCCACAGATAACCCAGGTGATCGAACTCAAAATTGATGATCGGCTCATGGAATCCTTCCACTGTATGCAGAAATCGGATACCCCCGGAAAGCGCTTCGTAAACTGCAAAAGCACTGTATGTACTTTGAATCCAAATCCTTCCCCCTGAACCGGGGTATGGCCGGATCATGTATCCCCCGTTAATACCGGAAAGTGCAACGGACCCGGAACCCGTCACCAGACTGGTGCCATTGTTATGGCCGCAAATAACCGAGTTCCCGATTCTCCTTAGGTCCCATATCTGTCCGGCCAGATTCTCAACCATTTCCGGAGCGCTGAAACCACGAACGGGGTCATAGCGATAGCGATAAAGTCCCTGGTTTGTGCCTATCAGCATATCCGACCCGTCTTCAAGGGCAGTGTAAACCGATCCCATGGTATTGAATGGATCCAGGTAGAGGTCAAGGCCCGCGCTGAAGTTGACAAAGTCGATGCCCCGGTCAAGTGCTGCCCAGATGTTTCCCTGATGGTCGAGTGCAAGTCCTAGTACCGTATTGTTTTGCAAAAGGTTACCCGTAAACAGGTGAGTTAACAGACTTCCACTGCGATCATAAATGAATAGGCCCGAACCTATGGTTCCGATCGCAATCTTTTCCTGGTCAGAGACCGCATTGTTGAATTCCCAGGGCTCCATCAGGGATTGAAGGGCATGCTCCCAGGGCGAGAAACCCTCTCCGTCCCAGACAAATAATCCCTTGCCATTTACCCCAATCAGGAAATCACGCTCACCGATGGGAAGCACCATCCTGATCTCATGGCCCGAAAATGCCTCTGATCCTTCTATACGTTCAAAACGTTTTTCTTTTATCTCCGCCAGTCCCTGGCCCAGCAGATGCACAAAAAGCCTGTCCCTGGCACTGTTTAGCAGAACCATGGAGCCTCCCGGCCTGATTATTTCAGTGTTTTGTCCGTCATAAATAATAAGGCTTGAAAAGGATTGAAACCAATATCCCCCCTGGTGAAAAATGATTCTCCAGATTTCATCGTTGTGAAGCGAATCCTTTGATTTCAGATTGTGGCTGAGCGAGTGATAGTGCAATTGTCCGTTCGGCTGGCGTTGCCAGTATCCAAATTCCTCAAATGACCCTACATAAATGTTTCCGTCTTCTCCTACCAGCACCGATCTGACCACCCCGTGATCAGGCATTCGATGAAGCCTCCAGTTCGAACCGTCGAACTCAAGCAGCCCCTGATCATTTCCGAAATAGACATAACCGTCGCGGGAAGCTGAGACCGACCAGTTCTGATTATCAGCTGAATAGCCCCGCTTGTCATAATTGGTAACATAAGGCTGACTCAATCTCTGAGCACTGCCCACCAGCGAGACTGAAAAAAAAAGACCGAGGCCGATGAGTTTTAAAGATTCCTTCATCCTGCAAGAACAATTCAGGCTCTGAAAATTAATACTAATTTCACCAATTTAAACATGAAACTGGGCTTCATTTCGGATGTTCATGAGGATATCGGCAGTTTGAGAAAGGCTTTGAAACTGCTTGATAAACAACAATGTGACAAGATCGTCTGTCTGGGCGACCTGACCGGATGCCCGGCACACCTTGCCCCCTATCGCAAAACCCGCAACGCTGCAGAGGTTTTGAGGATCGTTCTGCAGGTTTGCAGCGTGGTAATTGCCGGAAACCATGATCTTTTCGCCGCCCGTAAAACTCCTTCTTCCCGCTTTGGATTCGAGTATCCGGATGACTGGTATGAAAAGGACCTGGCGGAGCGGGAGCAAATTGCCGAAGGCCTCATCTGGACCTACGAGAGAGAGGAACTGCCCACATTTCTCAGGGAGGAGGAGCTTGCTGAAATCCGCAGCTGGCCCGAATGGATGATGCTTGAGGAGAATGGCGTGAGGATACTGTTGAGTCATTACCTCCATCCCGACCTGACCGGTTCATCCAACATCCTGCCCCCGGATAAAACCCTGGCAGGGAGCCATCTGAAACATATGGAAGAGATCGATGTCAAGGTTTCATTCTTCGGACACCTTCACCCCGAAGGCAGCTGGTGGATCTCTGAGGGGATGAACCGGCTGGTGAACTGGGGTCACCTTGAACTCCCTGACAGAACGACCGCCATTGGGGTTCCGGCCATCTGCAGGGGCGCAAACCGCAACGGAGTGATGATCTTTGACACGGTCAGCAATGAAATTAACACCATGAAGATTCCGCGTCTGGGATAAATGGCTTAACTTCAACTCCATGATAAGGTCGAGATTCATGAAACAGAAACGGGGCTTTCATTTCAGGATCGTAATTCCGGTCATCCTGACCATCGCTGCCTTTATTGTGGCTTTCAACCTGATCTTTCTGCCCACCTTCGAAAACAATCTGGTCGACAAAAAGAAGGAGATGATCCGGGAGTTGACTCACACCGCCTGGAGCATCCTGGAAAAACTGTATGAAGAACAGCTCGCCGGAACCTACGACCAGGAGGCTGCACAAAAGGAGGCGCTTTCAATCCTGCAAAAAACCCGCTACGGAGAAGAGCATAAAGACTACTTCTGGGTCACCGACCTGTCGCCCAGGATGCTGCTTCACCCATACCGGCCCGATCTCAACGGAAGCGATCTTAGTAACTATGCCGACCCGAATGACAAGCGTCTTTTCGTAGAATCGGTATCTCTGGTCAACAGCCAGGGCGAAGGATACATCGACTACTTCTGGCAATGGAAAGATGACTCAACCCGGATCGTCCCCAAGCTGTCGTTCGTCAAGGGATTTGCCCCATGGGGTTGGGTAATCGGCACCGGGATCTACATGGAAGATGTGCAGGAAGAGATCGCAGCAGTCAAGTCGCGCCTAACCTGGGTTTCGCTGATTATCAGTTTATTTGCGGCATTTCTGCTCTCATACCTCCTGCGTCAGAGCTTCAGAACCGAGGCCATGCGCCAGCAGGCAGAAGAGGAACTGCGAACCTCACGTGAGAAGTACCGAACTCTGGTGGAAGCCTCCACCGAGGCCAGTTTTATGGTGATCCAAGACAAACTGGTTTATTATAATCCTCCCCTGGCCAAAATGCTTGGATATGAAGGGGATGAACTTTACCAGTATCAGATCACCGATCTGTTTATGGATGAGGACCCCGATGAAACAGGATTGAAAAGACTTGAAGGTTTTCTGAGTGGTCCTGCCGACTCCGATCAGTTTGAGATCATGCTCAGAGCCGTCACCGGAGACCCCCTGGAGCTGGTCTTGAACCTCTCAAGGGTTACGCTCAGCAACAAACAGGGCTACATAGGCATGGTCAGACGGGCATCGCGCGAATTCAGGGTGGATAAACAAATCGAACACCTCCCCGATGAATTGCAGGCTACCCTGCTGATGATGAACCAGCCGGTGACCCAGTTGATGCGCCCTCCGCTTTTCTGCAGGATGGAACAGACCATCCAGGAGGTGGCCGCCGTCATGAGTGCCAACAATGAACCGGTGGCCCTGATTACCGGAGAGCAACGAGAATGCATAGGACTGGTGACCGACCGCGACCTCAGGGAAAGGGTTCTGGCTGCATCGCTGAACCCTTCGACGCAGGTATTCAGGATCATGAGCGCACCCGTAATCGAAATTCCGGAGCACATGCTCCTCTTCGAAGCACAGCTTACCTTGCAGGAGAAAAAGGTTGCTCACCTGGTGGTCAGAAACCGGCCGGGAGTAATAACAGGCATTTTAAGCCAACTGGATCTTGCCCGGCTCTCTGCCTTCAGCAATGCCCTGATCCTGCAAGAGATCGATACTTCAAACTCCCTGCAGGATCTCATCGGAAGATCCGAGAAGCTTTCAGCCATGGCCCGCGTCATGATTGAAACCGGAGCCCAGGTGAGGCACATCGGCAGGTTCATCTCAACCGTTGCCGATCGCGTAACCGAAAGAATCATCTGGCTGGGAATGCAGAAGTTCGGTCCAGCTCCGGTTCCCTTCGCCCTTATAGCCATGGGAAGCGAAGGAAGGCAGGAACAGTCGCTCGCGACCGACCAGGACAACGCCATCATCTTTGATGACCGGGGAGAAAAAGACCCCGGAGTCATGAAATACTTCGAATCCCTGGCCGGCTATATCAACAAATCGCTTGACCAGGCAGGATATCGCTTCTGCGACGGGGAGATCATGGCCCGGAATCCCCGCTGGTGCCAGTCTGCTACCCAGTGGAAACAGTACTTCAACGACTGGATCCTGAACGCCGACCCACAAAATCTGCTGGATGTAAACATCTTCTTCGACTTCAAGCGCGTTTACGGTGATGAAAGCCTGGTAAGTGATATTCAGCAAACCATTGATACCATCGCCGAGAACAAGCAGGTTTTCTTCTATCATCTTGCCCAGCAGGCACTGGTCTGGAAACCCCCGCTTGACATGTTCGGCAACCTGCATTTTTTTACCAGCGACCTTCAACCCAGCCGCCACATCGACCTTAAAAAGTGCCTGATGCCCCTGACTGCCTTTGCAAGGGTGTACTCGCTGAAATACCAGGTTCATGAACGCAACACCCTTGTTCGGTTTCAGCATCTCGCTGATGCGGGCGTGATAAACCAGGAGTTTCACCTCAAGGCAACCCAGGCCTTCGAGTTCCTTTCGCGCCTGCGGCTCCAGCACCAGTCGAGATGCCTGGCCAGACAACTGAAACCTGATAACCTGCTGATGGAGACTGAACTGAGCGAAATCGACCAGGGAATGCTCAAGAAGGTACTGAGCTATGTCACTGAGGTCCAGGCCAGGATAAAATCTGACTTCCCATCCATGTAAACAAAACTGAACAAAGTGCCCCCCTCTTTTGTTAGGGGAGGACTAATAGGCTTTGTTCATGAAACTTTCAATGTACCTTCTGCTGCTTTTTCTTGTTGCAGGACCCGCATTCGGGCAGGATTCGCAAAAAGCAGTCGATAACCATGACCACCGTCATCCGTTTGAGATTGAGTTCGGAGCCGGCGCAGCCTGGAGCTTAAGCGAAAAAGAGATCGCTCCGGTATTTCATCTTCATGTACACAAGGATTTATGGCACCATATCGGACTCGGTTTTGGCTATGAGGTCATTCTGGATGAACACCTTCACCAGGCCATCCATCCCAGCATCCATATTCATTTTCTTGAGAAGATACATTTCAGCATCGGACCCGGACTTCTATTCATCAGAGATGAACCGGTGGCATTCAGTACCCATTTTGAATTAGGCCTTGGTTTCCCTGTTGGCAGGATCAAGCTGGGACCCTTTGCCGAATATGCCTGGAGCCGTAACGATCAGCATATTTCGGCAGGACTCAGGATAGGGTTCTGATCCTGGTTATTATCGGGATGTCAATTCTTTTGAAAGCCGGGAGTTCCCTTCCGCAGATATTACCTCAATTTTGAGTTCTTCTCTGTCTGAGTGCACCTCAATCCGGTCGCCCGGCGCATTGACCAGAATCGGAAAACCCAATCCCGATTCATTTTGATCAATCCACTGGTGCCTGTGGGTATGAGCAGAAAGCATCAGGTCGGCGCCCGCTTCTTTTAAAACAGGACCGAAATGGCGGGCCAGAAAGTTCTGTCCGTGCCACTTGCCATCTCCCGGGTGAACCGGCATGTGGATGATCACCACCCTGAATGAAGCCTCCAGGTATGCATCGCTCTTCAACTCCTCCCTGAGCCATTCAAGTTGCTTCAACCGGTAACGGTCATAATCTGCCAGCCGATAGTAGTATTGGTTATCATCTGGCTTGTCCTCGCCGCAATCCAGCACAATGAAACGCACGGGCCCGCGCGAAAAGGCAAAGTAGAAACTCCCGTCCGGATAATCGAGATATTCTTTAAAAGTGCGGGCCAGCATTCCGCGGGTTTCATGGTTGCCCCGAACCCAGAGGAAAGGGGTGCTCCCGGCAAAATAGCGTACACTGGTATCAATCACGGCATCGAAGATCTGCGGTTCTTTCTCAAAATAGTTGAGCATGTCTCCGTTGTATACAATAAAATCCATGGCAGCAGGCTCAGCCTGCTTAAGATGCTGGGCCAGAAATCCGCTCTTCTCATGGATATCATTGAAAACCATGAAGCTGACCACGGGGGAGTCGGGATCTGCGGTTCGAATGGTTTGCGCCCTTGAATAAAGAGTATCTCCATACCACACCTGATAAGGCCGGTATTTCAGGATCTCAATCGCCTGGATCCGGTAACGGTATTGTGTTCCGGGCTGAAGTCCCTCCACCCGCACCCTGTGCAAAGTTCCCCCTGCATCGATGATTCCGTCAGTTGAATTGGTGATCCTGACCTCAGGCTCTTCGCCAGCTGAACTGAGCATTACCGCCGGAACCACAGGCAGGTTGGTGGTGAAGAAGATGGTCAGTCCTGTTTCGTTGAGATTCTGGATCCAGGGACCGTTCATAATCCTTAGCGGCTCGACCGATTGACCATTAACAAGCCCGGCAGCCAGGATG
The DNA here is from genome assembly GCA_964351455.1 of uncultured Porphyromonadaceae bacterium. Taxonomy (GTDB): domain Bacteria; phylum Bacteroidota; class Bacteroidia; order Bacteroidales; family UBA12481; genus JAGHDB01. The sequence goes on along the minus strand of CAYGOU010000086.1, from coordinate 2,213 downwards.
ACCAACAGAAGGAATGAGGTTCTTTTCATAAGAAGTTTATTATCCCTTAAAAATATGCCTTAACTTCATAACATCACAACAATCATCAGATCATGAAACTTAAATTACTATCGATCAGCCTCCTTATCGCGTTTCTTTCTGCATTCGCTATTCCCGTCAAGGCACAGGAATTCCAGACCGTACATCAGGGAAAAGTTCTTGAACAGCTCACTATGCCTTCTGAAATCCTCGGAAAACCGGTCAATTTTGCGGTCTACCTGCCACCCGATTATGATATTTCGACACGGCTTTATCCCGTGGTTTATCTGCTGCACGGGTATACCGACAATGAATCGGGCTGGATCCAGTTCGGCGAAGTTCAGATGGCGGCCGACCGCGCCATAGCCGCGAGAGAAATTCCGCCGATGATCATCGTGATGCCCAACGGGGGAGTGTCATGGTATATCAACAACTTCGACGGGAGCGTGCGCTGGGAAGATATGTTCATCCAGGAGTTCATTCCTTTCATCGACCGGGAGTACAGAACCAGGGCGAAAAGAGAATTCAGGGGGATATCGGGACTCTCGATGGGGGGCCATGGTTCGCTGATTCTTTCGTTGCACAATCCTGACAAGTTTGTAGCCTGCGCAGCACTCAGTGCAGCGGTCTGGACCGACGAGGAGGTCAGGGCGATGCCGGCAGATTCAAGGGGGGGCCTGTTCAGCAGCCTGTTCGGAACCACCAAGGAAAAAACACTCCTCACCGATCACTACAAGGCCAACAGTCCGATGCACCTGGCCGCCACCTTGCCGAAGGCGGAGATTGAAAAGGTCAGGCTTTACATCGATTGCGGTGACGACGACTTTCTTTACAAGGGAAATGCCTCATTGCACATCCTGCTTCGCGACCGTCAGATCAGGCATGAATACCGGGTCAGAAACGGGGGCCATACATGGATCTACTGGAGGACCGGGATCGTGGATGGGTTAAAGTTTATTGGGGAGAGCTTTTCACGATAGGCGAGAGGCGAGACGCGATACGCGATACGCGAAATGTTACTGGTTAGGTGGGTAGGCTTATCTGGAGAAGGAGATTTTGGGGGAGTTGTTTCGAGCCAGTGAGGCCCAGATTCCAACGATGTTCAGGCTGATAAAGATCCCGAAGATGACCGGAATGGTTTTAAGAAAAAGGTCATGATTCTGAGGTGTGATCTGAGCCTGACCCATGAATATATGGATGACCAGTGTTGCAATGGCCATGCTGACCATCTGTCCGGTCAGCCGCATCGTTGCAACCGTGGCCGAGGCAGTTCCTAGCTGAGGTTTATCGACCGCACTCATGATGGCGTTGGTATTGGGCGAAGAGAAAAGACCAAAGCCGGTTCCAAGCAGTGCCAGACTGGTTATCAGGTAAGGGGTTGCAGTATCCTCCCTCAGAAAAAGCAAAAGAACCAAACCCGAGGTTATAACCACCATTCCGGCTGAAGCAATGCGTCCGGGTTGTATCCGGTCGCTAAGTTTTCCGGAAAAGGATGCCACGATGGCCATAAGGCCTGGCTGAACCACCAGCAGGAGTCCTGCATCACGGGGGGATAAACCCATGATATACTGGAGGTAAAGACTCAGGATAAAAGTGACGGCAAAAGTGGTTGCATAGTTAATCAGCGCCGCCAGATTCGATAAACCAAAAACCTTGTTCTTAAGCAGGAGCTGCATGTTGAAAACAGGAGAAACCGTTCTCAATTCAATCCACCCGAACACCAGCAGTAAGATGCCGCCTGTAATGGTTAACAGAATGGCAGAAAAACCGGGCAATCTGGATAATCCGAACATGAAGAACGACATGGCAACCACGTAAAGTAGGGCACCCCTCAGGTCGAACGGTTCAGCAGTAGTCTCGCTTCTCCTGATCCGCAGCAGCAACAGCGCTGCCAGTCCGACCATCAACCCCAGGCTTCCTGAGATCCAGAAAATACTCTTCCACCCTAAGGTCTGGGTCAGATAGCCCCCCAACACAGGTGCCAGAGAGAGACCCAGGTATACTGCGGTGACATTTATCCCAATGGCTTTGCCCCGCTGATTCGGTGGAAACACGGAGGTGATGATGGCCATATTGGTTCCGAACATCATGGCACTTCCTATTCCCTGCAAAACCCTTGATGCAAGCAGAAACTCCGTTGAACCTGCCCAACCGCAAAGAAAAGATGAAACCGAAACGAGCAGGGTTCCGTATAC
>CAYGOU010000085.1:9016-10961 GCA_964351455.1 uncultured Porphyromonadaceae bacterium | reverse complement strand
TGAAAATGGATTTTGGCGAGGCATGCCATAAGATGAACCAATGGGGGAATGACGAGATTCCGTTCATGTTCATACTGGATTTTGAACTTGAAAAGCCGCAAATATATCCCCTGGCAGAGATCCCGAAAACCATTCGGTTTTCAACCCCGCGTCATCCCCTTTTCCCCCCGGTTCCTTATCCGGGAGAGCCCTTCATGTTTGAAAAGGTACCGGTCGCGTACCAGGTTTATGAGGATGCATTTAACCTTGTCAGTAGAGGCATCCTGCATGGAGATTCATATTTGTTGAATCTGACCTACCCGACCTCCATTGAAACCGGGTTCACCCTTGAGCAGATTTTCAGGCACAGTGCAGCACCCTACCGCTTATGGGTCGAGGACCGTTTCGTGGTTTTTTCGCCAGAGTCATTCATTCAGATCAGCGATGGCCTTATCCGGTCGTTTCCGATGAAAGGCACCATCGATGCCAGTCTGCCCGATGCCGAACAGAGGGTATTGGAAGATCCCAAGGAGAGGGCTGAGCATTTCACCATCGTTGATTTGATCCGGAATGACCTGAGCCGGGTTGCACGGGAGGTTTCCGTGCCAAGGTTCCGTTATGTTGAAGCGATCGAGACCTACGAAAAGAGGATTCTTCAGGTAAGTTCTGAGGTCACCGGCAGACTGCCGGACCAATATCCTGCCATGATCGGAAGCATCCTGAAAGCACTATTGCCGGCCGGAAGCGTAAGCGGCGCCCCAAAAAAGAAAACCATAGAAATCATCCGCAGTGCGGAAGGAATTTCAAGGGGATACTACACGGGGATTTTTGGAATCTTTGACGGGAAGGTACTCGAATCGGCGGTAATGATCAGGTACATTGAGCAGGTTAACGGGAAGTTATGGTTCAGAAGCGGTGGGGGGATCACCCACCTCAGCGACCCTCGCCATGAATACCAGGAGATGATTGATAAAGTGTATGTATCCTTTGCTTGAAACCATAAGGTTTGAGGATGGCCGGGCCATGCTCTGGTCATATCACATTGAACGCCTTCAACGTTCATGCCAGGCGCTCTGGGGTATCCCGCCCTCATTTGATCCGGTTAGTGACATCAGGATTCCGGATGATTGCAGTGCCGGGGTCTGGAAATGCCGCTTGCAATACAATGCCACAGAGTTTGTCGTTGACTGGACAGCCTACGAAATAAGAATCATAAAAAGATTGATCCTCAGGGATTCCGGCGGTCTGGATTACCGTTTAAAGTACTCCGATCGTTCAGGTCTGGATCAGTTTGCTCAAGGTCTTGCAGCGGAGGAGGAGATTCTTTTTGTGCAGGATGAGAGGATAACCGATACCCGGTACACCAATGTGGCACTTTATAACGGAACCTCATGGATAACTCCTGAAATGCCCATGCTGCAGGGAACGCGCCGGCAGGAACTTCTTGATATGAAAATCATTCAGCCGGGGAAAGTGATTCTGAGCGATCTAAGATTATCCTGCGAATCGGCAACGGGTCCCTATTACAAAGTTCGGCTCTTCAACGCTATGATCCCTTGGACAGAGAGCATTGAATTGTCAATTGATTGTATTCAACTAAATATCGACAACGATGCTTGAAGTCTCCGTTACTGCGACCGCCGGTCAGGCAGATCCTGGAAGGCTCGCCGGGAAGGCAGCTGTGGTTATTGACATACTCCGGGCCACCTCAGTCATGGTCACCGCCCTGCACAACGGGGCTGCAGGCATCATTCCGGTTGCCTCACCAGAAGAGGCCCAGTCGCTGAAAGCACCGGGCAGCCTGCTCTGTGGGGAGAGAGACGCCATCAGGATTGATGGATTCGATCTTGGTAATTCTCCTCTGGATTTCACTCCGGAGCGGGTAACCGGAAAAACGCTGGTGATGACCACCACCAACGGGACACAAGCCATTCTTAAATCTTTCAGTGCACGGGTGGTTATGATC
>CAYGOU010000085.1:0-9006 GCA_964351455.1 uncultured Porphyromonadaceae bacterium | reverse complement strand
AACCTTATGATCGGTTCTTTTCTGAATCTCGACCGGATCGTTCATGAAATCATCCGCATGAAGCTTCCGGTTGAGCTGGTCTGCGCTGGTACCCGGGGAGAATTCTCGCTTGACGATTTTCTTTTTGCCGGTGCTGTCGCATCAAACCTTGAAAGAGCCGTTTCTATTCAGGGCACTGACCTGACTATGCTCGCCATTTCTGCCTGGAAACAAGCGGAGCCGGACCTGCATTCAACACTCGAATCGTGCACTCATTACAGGTATCTTAAAAAACTCGGGTTTACGAAGGATCTTGCCTATTGCTTCAACCTTAATCTTCACCCGGTTTTGCCCCTGCTTCAAACGGAAAGCGGGAAGATCGTGTTGATAAAATAGTTGCTTTTGTTGGTCATAAAGTTTTGGCAAACCGGAGCCTATACCATTACTTTACATCAGAAATTACTCAAAGTGCTGAATTCAAAGCAGATATTATTTCTTCTGACAGGAGTAGTGCTCTTCTTCTCCTCCTGTCGGAATGATGTATTTTTCAATCCCTTCAAGCCAGCCGGAAACCTGAATACAGCCGAAATTCCTCATTATTTCGACTGGTCGCTCACCTACCCCATTGATCTCAATATACATTTGGAGATCATTGGAGACACACTCGAGCCCCTTGACGGAAAATACCTTCTTCTACTCGACAGCAGCCATCAGATCATGTCCCGTACCCTGGTACATGAAAACCAGGCCAGGCTTTTTCACAAAATAAACCGGAATGCCGGCCGGATGATCCTCTATTTTCCGTTGACCGGAAATTATGAATTTGTTTACTCCACCGCTACCCTTGGTGAGCTTCTGTTCGAAGTGGGCTGGTTTGACCCGAACAAAGACAACAAGCTTGACTATCTGGAGATTACAATCCTGCCTCCCAAAGCTGGTACGCCGCAATTAAAGAACCATTCAGAAACCCTGTTTGGTAACGCCGAATTCTCGGTCAATGAACTGGGCACTGTAAGCCAATACGGAAATATCAGGTCAGTTGACGGCAAATGGTACCGAACCACGCAATCGGGCGTGCCGGTTACCATAGAAGAATACCAGGGAAACCCTGCCCTCAAGATGGGACAGGAGAACAATTCGAAAGATGTTGAGGCCGGTCAGGTAATCGAATGGAGCGAATCAGGACTTTTCACTGCCTCCTTCAGGGTAATATCCCCTACGGATGATGCGATCAGGATGAAAGCCTTTCTCTATTTTATGGATCAAAGCTGGATGTCACTCAGGCAGGAGATGATTAACATCAATCTCAACAAACCATCGGGGTGGCAGGAGGCTGAGATTTCAGGAATGGTGCCGGATGGCTGCCGTTATGTATTGCTGCTGTTTCAGGATTACGACACCAGAAAACCGTTTTATCTTGACGATGTAACCACCAACCATGACGGGGATCCTGATCGTGACCGCGACGGGATTCCGGACGATGAAGATGATTATCCGGATGATGCCAGCCGCGCTTTCAACTATTACTTTCCTTCTGAAGCAGGGTTTTCTTCCCTCGCCTTTGAGGATCTCTGGCCATACAAAGGAGACTATGATTTCAACGACCTGGTGGTCGACTGGAGGTTCAATCACATCGCCAATGCATCCAATCTGGTTACCGCAATTGAGGGGGTGGTCAGGGTAAGGGCCATTGGAGGTTCGTTTCATAACGGATTTGGAATGGAGTTGCCTCTTGCCCAGGAGCAGGTTAAAGCCGTCACAGGATTAATCGGAGCCTTTAACCTTGTGACCTTAAGCGACAATGGAACAGAAGCAGGACAGAACAGGGCGGTCGTTATTCTTTTTGAAGATGCCTACGAGGTTCTTCGAAATCCAGGCCAGTCGTTTGTTAACACCAGGATGTCAGACAATTATGTCGATCCGGTTGAAATCAGGTTTGAGATCGAGCTTGCCGCGCCGGTTGAGTTATCAACGTTGGGCACTCCTCCTTACAATCCATTTATTTTTGTCAACGGCACCCGAGGCAGGGAGGTTCACCTGCACGGGCATCCACCCACTGCCCTTGCAGACCTGAGTCTTCTCGGCACCGGTGACGACTACAGCGATCCCCAGGCTGGCGCCAGGTATTACCAGACGACAAAAAACCTGCCCTTTGGCATGGAGGTACCTGCAACATTTGAATACCCTGTTGAGAAGGCTCCCATTGAAAGCGCATACCTGAATTTCCTCGAGTGGGCCGAATCGGGAGGACTGACACGAACCGACTGGTACCAGCTGAAGAGCGGATACCGGAGGGCCGAGAACATTTACTCAAGGTAGGTCAGCGCTTTTCTGCCTTGCTCTTTAGCAGCAAGCGGTCGTAGAGGAACATCAGAATCACCGTTCCAAGGCCAATCCCGAATACTACCAGCCAGATCTTGTTGGGATGATAGGTTTGCCACAGGTAATCAGTCAGCTGCTGCGCCGTCATGTTCATCTTCTCAGATGCCATCCTGAAGTAGTCGGTCTGTGTAAACTGGCTGGTCACTTCCGGAAGGTCGAGCCCCCTCAGGGCAACCTCCTTCTGAAGCAGCGTCACCTTGTCTGACAGTTGTTGGTAAACTCCCCCTGAAATCTGTCCTGCAAAGAAATTCCCACCTGCATATGGTATGAATGAACATCCCATATAAAGAGCGATTTTGTCTTTGGGCGCGATCCTGGCAACATATTCAGAAATTTTGGGAGAAGAGGACATTTCTCCCAGGGCAAAAATGAAGATTGAAAGAATCAGAAAGAATGCATTCTGGGTCAGGAGGGTCAGCGAAATGCCGATTGCACAGACCAGCATACCGGTGATCATGGCATTGAGGGGCTTCCACTTCATTACGAGGGCCGAGATGGCTATCTGAAACAGGATGATGAAGAAGGCATCCACATTGATCAGCATCTCAGCGGCGATTCGCTGTTCACCCTGTGTATCAAGAGCTTCAGCGAGCCAGGGCCAGAAGCTGTGAATGCTCTCATACATCTTTCCGGTATGTACCCACTGTTCGATGAAAACAGGCAGGGTATAGAAAAGCTGATTGTACATGGTCCAGAATCCCACGACCAGGATGAGAAAAATCAGGAACTTCACATCAGATAGGGCAACATAAATGTTTTTCAGCACGGTCACCAAAGCCTTTCCCAGGGGTTCGGTATTCTTCTGGCGTTCGGGTTCGCGAAAGAAAAGGATGACGATCACCAGGTTAACCAGGATGGCCACCGACGACATCATGAAGACATAGCTCCAGCTGAAACCCCGTAGGAAGGAAGCCACAATCGGACCAATGAAGGCACCCACGTTGACTATCATGTAAAAGATCCCGAATCCAATCGAAGAGGTGCTGGCATCGGTTGTTTTCCCGATCGTACCCTGAACAACCGGTTTGAAGATTCCTGCTCCGAGTGCCACCCACAGAAAAACAAGAAACACCATCGAATAAGACTCAACCTGTCCCATCAGGAAGTATCCCGATGCAAGAACGACATAAGACGCAATGAGGGTTTTCCGAAACCCAAACTTATCGGCAATCGCTCCGGTGAAAACCGGAAGAAAATAAAGAATGGCCACCACCGTACCCATGAGTGTCCCCTTTTGGATTTGTGAAAATCCGAGGGCCCCGGTTTCGGTTGAACCGGTAAGGTAGATGGCCAAAGGCACAAACATTCCGTACCATGCCCACCGCTCAAACAATTCCATGGTGTTTGCCCACCAGAATGCTGAGGGCAGTTTTTTAAAAACCTCTTTCATTTGTCCCATTTGGATCAGATTATATGGTTACGGAGCCGGACGAATATCCAGACTCACAATATTTTCAACATGATGGGTATGAGGAAACAGGTCAAGGGGCTGAACGGCCGTTATCCGGTAAGCCGGGGCGAGCATGGCCAGGTCACGCGCCTGCGTGGCCGGGTTGCAACTCACATAAACGATCCGCCTGACCCCGCTCCTGAGGACAGCATCCGTCACCTGGGGGTGCATTCCTGATCTTGGAGGATCCAGCACCATCACATCGGGTTTTCCCTCCTGATGCAACAGCTCATCAGAAAGCACTTCCTTCATATCCCCGGTTATGAATTTTACGTTTTCTATGCCATTCAGCCGGGCATTCACTTCGGCATCGTGAATGGCTTCGGGAACCGACTCAACACCCACCACTTTACGGCAATGCCTGGCCAGATAAAGTGCAATTGTTCCGGTTCCGGTGTAAAGATCGTAGAGGGTTTCGTCTCCGGTCAGCTCTGCCATTTCGAGCACTTTTCTGAACAGTATTGAAGCCTGGGCGGTGTGGGACTGAAAGAAGGATTTTGGTCCAATCTTGAAGCGGAGCCCATCGATTTCCTCGAAGATATGATCGCGACCGGCGTAAATAATCACAGGCAGGTCAAGGATGGTGTCGTTGGATTTGGGATTGATCACATACAGGAGTGAATTTGCTTCAGGAAAGGATTCACGGAGGTGTGCCATCAGCCGCCCGATTTCGTCAGGCCGGTTTTCGGCAAAAGAGAGCAGAATCATTAACTCCCCTGTGGTAACTGTTCGTATGATAAGATTTCTGAGGAGTCCGGTTTGTTCCTTGAGGTTAAAAAAGGTCAAACCATTGGCCATCGCAAATGCTTTTACCGCATCCCGGATCTGATTTGACGGATCTCGCTGGAGCCAGCATTTCGTGACGTCGACCACCTTATCGAAGAGTCCGCTCACATGAAAACCCACGGCGGGCTCTTCCTGATCAGATGTTCGGGAGGCCATTTCGCCAGAGGTTAACCATCTTCGATGAGAGAAGGTATATTCGAGCTTATTCCGGTAAAACTCACTGTGAGGTGAAGCCAGGATCGGCGATATTTCAGGCATTTCAAGATGGCCGATCCTTTTCAGCTGATCCGCTACCTGGGTCTGTTTGAAACGAACCTGTTCAGGGTAAGGCAGCATCTGCCACCTGCAGCCACCGCAAACTCCAAAGTGCTCACAAACCGGAGGCACCCTGTCGGGCGAAGGTTTGTGCATGCGAATGATTTTCCCTTCGAGGTATTTGCGGCTTTTCAGGGTAACTGAAAGGTCAACCACATCACCCGGAATGGCCCATGGAACAAAGATTACCCTGTTCTCATAGCGGGTAAGAGCCTTGCCTTCAGCGGCAATGGCCTGTATCTCGATCTCCCGGATCTCTCTCTTTTTTACTGGCAAAGGGATTGGTTTAGCATCAGGGACTAAAAATAACAATCTCCCCCATAAATATTGCCGGCCAGTTCAGATCAGCCTGCGAATGAGGCCCGAAAAACTTCTGCTGTTGAGCATGGAGATTCCAACCTCGAGCAGCCAGGGCATCCGGCGCAGCAATCCGACCATTTGCCGGTTACCTGAAAGCGTTCGCCTGATGTGGCGATTCACCTCACCTGAATAGGTTAGAAGTTCGCCGGAATGACAGGTCGCACCTTCAAACGCCCGGACTATGGTGGAGGCGGCTAAGACTCCGCTTCTTATGGCATACTGCACTCCGTCGCCCGAAATGGGATCCACGAGCGAGGCCGCATCCCCGGCAATCAATAAACGATCATGCGAAATAACCTGGTCAGGGTCAACGAACGCCACCATTCCGCCGGAGGGACCGTCCTCTTCGGTCGCCCCGGCAAGAATTCTGCTGACTTCAGGATGCTCCTGAATAAAACGCCTAAAAATCAGATTCAGGGGAAGTCCCAACCGTTTTCGATCGGCTTCCCTGATTCCGAATCCGGCATTTGCCCTTCCGCCGGCAAGCGGAAAAATCCAAAAATAACCGGGAAAGAATTCGGGGTGAGTAAAAACATGGGGCAGGTCACCCGGGATTTCGCCCAGGTTGCTGAAATAGCTCCTAATTGCCTGTCCTGCCGCGGTCTCCGAAGGTTTGTATCCTGTCAGTTGCCTTGCCACTCTTGACGGCGCTCCATCGGCTGCAACCACTACGCCAGCGGTGATGGATCCCGGACAGGAGTCACCGCCATCCAAATAATCGATGTGTATTCCTGCTGCCGACCGGGTCAGGTGCCGCACGAGCCTACCCTCGAAAACATCGGCGCTGGTATTGGCCTTAACCTCCAGGAGCAGGTGATGGTCAAAATCCTTTCTCATGATATGATAACCCGGCATCGACCATTCGACGGTGCAACTTCTGCCTGACCGTGTGACAAGCCTGGTTTTCCTGAACGAATTCCATGGCACGGCAGTCAAGAGCCGATCCGAAAAGCCAGGCAGCAACGCTTCAAGCTGGAGCATCGCCTGTGCGGGGATGGCATCCCCGCAAACCTTTTCACGAGGAAACCTGCATTTATCGATCAGGCATATTCTCAATCCTGAATCCCTCGATCCCAGCGCACAGGCGCAACCTGCGGGTCCGGCACCTATGATCGCCACGTCGTAGAATTCATTATGAGTAACCATCGGGAGAAAAGGGGTCAACAGAAACCCGAAGATTGTCTAAATTTGCCGAAATTCAAAAAATGGCCAGGTTAGGGAGACAGGTGGATCATTTCGGCATGGTGGAACAGGCTTCCATCCGTGCTCACTTTTCTGAGGATCAGCGGCACCGGTACACCCTGACCATGGATTACCGGAATGATCTGCTTGAACCGCGAGGCGGTGAAAGGGTGACGGTGATTCTGAAAAATCCAAGTTCTGCCGATGAGCGGCGCTCAGATGCGACCATCCGGAAGGTTGAGACCTTTGTTTGGAAGCGGTTTCCGGAGGCAGCCCAGCTTAGCATCCTGAACATCTTCGCCTACCGGGCAACGGATGCCAGGGAACTCGATTTGCTGCTTAAAAGCGAAGGTTATGCCGCTGCGATTGGGCGCGACAACGACCTCCATTTTCAGGCGGTTCTAGAAAAAACCCAACATCTGATTTGTGCCTGGGGCGGACGCTCCGGAATCAGGGAGGACTTTTATGCACAACGGATTGAAGATGTCAGAACTCTGGTCAGAAACCATTTCAGGGGAAAGGCTTACCAGGTTACCGGCGAGCATCCGACCCGGGAACCCCTGCACGGACTCATGTGGGGGTATCAATATCGGTTAATGCCCTACGAACCATGATAGCACTCGACAAGGTAACGGTCAGGTTTGGAGGGTTTGAGCTCCTGAGTGAAATATCCCTGATGGTCAATCCTAAGGAGCGGATCGGTCTTGTTGGACGCAATGGTGCCGGCAAGACAACAATCCTCAGGTTGTTCATGGGAATCATGTCTCCAAGCGAGGGCAGCGTGTCGGTTCAAAGAGAAATTCGGCTGGGGTATCTGCCTCAACAGATGAACCACACCGATTCGACCTCGGTTTTTCATGAGGCTGAAAAAGCTTTCGATGAGGTATTGAAACTTGAAAAAGAGATAGCGAAATTAAATAAAAAGCTTCAGGAGCGGGAGGATTACGAAAGTGACTCCTACCATCAGCTGATCAATCGCCTGACAGAGGTTTCTGACCGCTATGAGATTCTGGGTGGAAGCAACCGTGAGGCTGAAATTGAGAAGAGTCTTTTCGGACTGGGATTCGAGCGCAATGACCTTCAGCGTCAGACCGCCGAATTTTCAGGCGGGTGGAGGATGCGCATAGAGCTGGCCAAAATCCTGTTGGAAAAGCCGGATGTTTTATTGCTTGATGAACCCACCAATCATCTTGATATTGAATCGATTCAGTGGCTTGAGGACTACCTGTCTGAATTCAGGGGATCGGTCATCCTGATTTCACACGACCGGACCTTTCTTGACCGTGTGACCAGCCGGACGGTTGAGATTACCCTAGGCAGGTTGCATGACTACCGGGTTCCCTACTCTCAGTTTCTTGAACTCAGGGCAGAACGTCGTGAACAACAGCTTGCGGCGTACCAGAATCAGCAGAAAATGATCAATGACACTGAGAAATTCATTGAAAGATTCAGGTACAAGGCCAGTAAGGCGGTGCAGGTTCAGTCGAGGATCAGGCAGCTCGAGAAGATAGATAGAATTGAGATTGATGAGATCGATGGCCGCAAGATCCATATCAAGTTCCCTCCCGCGCCTCATTCAGGCAACCTGGTGGTGGAGGTGATTCATGCGACCAAATCATACGGCAGTCTTACAGTGCTTAAGGATGTGGGGTTTGTGATTGAAAAGGGTCAGAAAATCGCCTTCATCGGTCGAAACGGTGAAGGAAAAACCACCCTTGCTCGCATCCTTATGGGCGAGACTGATTACCAGGGAACCTGCCGGATCGGACAGGGAGTCAAGATTGGCTATTATGCACAGAATCAGGCCGATTTACTGGATCCTGGCAAGACAGTTCTTGAAACCGTAGATTATCATGCCGTTGGAGACGTAAGAACCAGGATGCGGGATATTCTGGGGGCCTTTTTGTTCAGTGGGGAGGACACTGACAAAAAGGTTTCGGTTCTTTCCGGAGGAGAGCGGGCCAGGCTCGCACTGGCATGCATGCTGCTTGAACCGCGCAACCTGCTGATCCTTGATGAACCTACCAACCACCTCGATCTAAGATCAAAGCAGGTTTTGAAAGAGGCTTTGATGAAATACGATGGAACCCTTATCCTGGTTTCGCACGACCGTGATTTTCTTGACGGACTCGTTGGAAGGATTTTTGAGTTCCGGCATCAGAATATCAGAGAGCACGACGGTAATATTTTCGAATTCCTGAAGCGGAAAAAGCTGGATCACCTGAAGGAGATTGAGAAGCGGGATACGGTCAGGAGCTCACAGCCAAAGAGGGGCGACTCCGGCAACAAGGCGCAATTTCTTGCCCGCAGGGATTGGGAGAAGAAGAGGCGTCTGGTTGAAAGCCAGGTTGAACGTCTTGAATCCGAGATATCAAATATGGAACAAAAGCTCAGGCTGCATGAGGCGATACTGGCTAATCCTGAATTGATGGAATCTTCAGGCGGTCAGGATCCTTATGCAGAATACGAAAACCTCAGCAGGGAGCTGGAGGAGAAAATGAAGACCTGGGAGGATGCCCACCGGAAACTCGACGAGTTCAGCGAAACCCCTT
>CAYGOU010000084.1:9644-11005 GCA_964351455.1 uncultured Porphyromonadaceae bacterium | reverse complement strand
ATATTAACGGCGTTGACATATCCCGTTGATCCGTCTGACCTGATGATTCTGATCTCCTCCCAGTGCATTCTTTTTGGGTCACCTGATTGAATGTCACTCATTATGCGGTTTTGAATCCCGGTCCTGTAAACGGGATCCGGAAAAACCCTCACAAAAAATTGCTCCACATCTGTAAGCAGCGAGGCATCCCAACCATATATTTCTGAAAACCGCCCGTTCATGGATATAGCCGTGCCGTCATCTATCCGGTTCAAAGCAACCCCGATCGGCAGATAGTCAAGAACTGTTTGAATAAAATCCCCCTTTTCCCGCAGGTTAAGTTCGATCTGTTTCCGCTCTGAAAGATCAAAAAACATTCCCCTTAAACTTGCCTCTCCGGTTGATGTTACATCCTCTGAACCAACATCCTTAAGCCAGAGATATTGTCCGTTGCCTGACCTGAAACGGTATTCAAGACTGAAGGTTCCGCTGTTTTTGAGTCCCTCCTCCCGCATGCGCAGGATAATCTCCCGCTCGTCGGGATGAACTCTATCCATCCAGAAGTCGAGGCCGGTCCATGCATCCTGCTGCCAGCCCAGGGTATCCACAACCTGCGGTGCAATGTAGGTCCATTTATTCTTATTGGGATCAAACTCCCAAACGATGGCATCGGCGGATTCAACCAGTTTTCGGTACCTGGCCTCCTGCCCACGTATTTCAATCTCCCTTATTTCACGTCTGTCTTCACTTGCCAGTATCAGGCTCATCACCACAAAGGCTGGGGGGAAAATCACCATTACCGGCAGCCAGAGTTTCAAAAACACCTCCAGTCCAACCGGCCAGGGAATCAGCAGCTGGCAGGCAAGCATCACCATATGAACTGCAATTCCGATTAAAAACAGAACGGCCAACCCAATCTTTTCTGGCTGATTCCGGTAAAGCCTCCTGAACCCCAATCCAACCAGGGTGCAAAAGACAATGGTTGCCAATCCGGCATAGACCCCTGCACCTCCCAAAAAAATCCTGAACCCTCCGGCGATCAGCATGGCAGCCAATGAGGCATAACCTCCTCCGAAAAGTCCCGCCAGTGCAAGAACGATTGAACGTCCGTCGTATATCACTCCCGGCTCATAAACAAAGGGCAGCATCATTCCCAATACCGCAACCGAACCAAACCACACCCCGGTGGCCAGCTTCCACAGCATGAGGTTCCTTCCCCTGAATCGACTTAAGATTACATAAATCGAACAGAGGGCAATCAGGATGGCCATATTTTGAACGAGGTCAAGCAGCATGGATTTTTAGGTTCAGGTTGTCTTGCTTCTTAATGAAGGCTTGGCTTCGGAATCAGGAATCACTTAATCTTAGCAAATATAATGCAC
>CAYGOU010000084.1:0-9634 GCA_964351455.1 uncultured Porphyromonadaceae bacterium | reverse complement strand
ATAATGCACATCATTTGTTAATCCTTTTGTTAAATTGGCCCATTAATCAAAATCTAACCCATGAAAAAGCTTTTTACCCTAATTGCGCTGGTTATTCTGCTGATCCCAGCTACTTTGCTGGCCCAGAATGGCACTTCAGATCGTCTCAAAGGCGATGGTCAGGTCTTCTTTCACGAAGAGTTTGACTGGGCCAATCCGGCCGACCCAAGAGGATGGAGCATGCCGGAAGGTTATGAATTTGTTGATCCGGATGATATAGGATACAACTGGGGCTGGATGGCGGCTGACAGCCTGATATCCACCTTTACTTCAGAGCCACCGTTTGAATCGACCACGGCAGATAACGGCCACCTGGTGCTTTTTCTCAATAAATACAATGAGGCCCTTCCGGATGCGGGACGGCTCACCGTAAACAATTCAATACAGTTCCCGCGGTTTGATTTCAGTAACAGGAGTTCGGTTGTGCTTCGGTTTGAGATGCACTCCATGAACGGAGGACCAGGATTGCAGGAGGTATTGATCTCAGCCGATGACGGCGCCCACTGGTCGGTTTACAATTGCGGTTTCGGAGTTGAACATAAGGACCGTCCGAACGACGCCGCCCCCGGAAAGCCAGCCATCTTTGAGGCCAACATTACCGATGTCGCTGCGGGCATGTCGGATGTGATCATTCAGATCCACTGGGGAGAAACCACCCTCTATTTTTGGGTCATTGATGACTTTCAGCTGGCCGAGGCCTATGACAACAACCTTAAGATCACACAATTCACTGCCGAGTGGGATAACAACGATCCCGACAACCCCATGAGTACGATTTCCATGATCCCGAAATCCCAGTTGAACGGCACGGGAGGCTTCCACAACTGGCAGGCCACTGTTCTGAACTTCGGCCAATACGATCAGGAGGATGTCTATCTTGACCTCTCCATCACCAAAAACAACCAGGTTATCTGGCAAAGAGAAACCGATCCATTATTCAGCCTTGGAACGCTCTCAACCGATACCGCCCGAATTGCAGAAAAATTTATTCCTGAAGATTTCGGCCATTACCAGGTTACCTATGATTTCAAAACGGGATTGAATGAGAACACCCCGGAGGACAACAAAGAGAGTTTTCTATTCCATGTCAACGACAGTGTTTATTCACGTTCAGACGACACACCGGATCTCGCCTGGTCTTATCTGTTTGAACGATATGGAGATGCCACAAAAGAAGCTTGCGAGGATTATTTCACCGGTTCAATCTTCCCGATTTATGGTGATTGCGAGGTAAATTCAGTTTCTACCTACATTATGGGAGGACTTGCTGACGGACAGATTGAGTTTCAGTTTCAGCTTTGGAAAGTTCCACAGGGAGAAGACCCGACCCCAATTAAGTGGCTCAACACCGAAATGGTAGTGCTTGACTCCAGTATGTTCAACACCTGGATAACACTTTCATTTGATAAGGATGGTGAATCAGAATTTTTACAGGCCGGCGAACTGGTTTATGCAGGCATCTCTCAGTGGGATTATCATCAGGACAACCTGGTCAGGAGGGCAAAAGGACTGAAAATTGGTACAGACAAGACTGTAAAAATGGTTGCTCCATCTGCGCTCGGCATTTATGATGGCAACATCGAAATTGGCCTGGGTACCTTTGTCCGCAGAAATCTCATGTGCCGACTGAATCTTAAGGATGACAGCAACATCATTGATGGAGTTGACATGGCCGGAATGATGAACAGGCTCGGACAAAACTATCCCAATCCTTTCAGACACTCAACCACGATCGACTATGATCTTGGCAAGAGCGGTGAAGTCAGGATACAGGTGATGGATATGACCGGCAGGATCGTGCTAGATCTGAATGAGGGTCATAAACCGGCAGGAAGTCACCAATATCACCTCGGGGCAGAAAACCTTGAGGCAGGAGTCTATTATTATACCCTTGAGTCGGGTTCGTTCAGGGAAACCAGAAAAATGGCGGTTCAGTAGACTTTTCCGGCTGATCTCATTTGCGTTTTTCTTGGAGTCTCGATGATTCGGTCATCAGGTGACCGCATCCCGTTCACTGCTGTATTCAAGATAGATCCTTTGGTCGATGATCTCAACTATTCTTTCAACGGTTCTGATTACCTCTTCGTAAGTGTTATAAAGAGGCGCAAAGCCAATCCTGACGTTATCGGGCAAGCGGAAGTCGGGGATGATGACAGGAGCATCCCCGCGCGGGTGAATCAGCGCCTGACAGATCCGGTAACCTTCAGGGTGACGAATCGACAGATGAGATCCCCTGCAGGATTCGTCCCTCGGCGAACCCAGGGTAAACCCCCTGGGTTCCAGATCCCGGTCAAAAAGCTCCAGAAAGAGTCTGGATAGGCCCAAACTCTTGTTGCGTATGGCCTCCATGCCTGCTTCAAGCAGCATATCAACTCCCAACTCAACCGGCTTCGCCGAAAGAACCGGCAACGTCGAACCCTGGAAACTGCGAATACCTGCAGCCGGAGTGAAATCGAGTCTGAATTCAAATGGATTGGCATCGGCAAACCATGCCCAGACCGGATTGATCAGTTTGTTTTGAAGATCCTTTCTGACGTAAAGAAAGGCTATTGATCCAGGACCGCCATTCAGATACTTGTAGGTACAACCCACGGCAAGATCGGCACCGGAGTTATTCAGGTCAATCGGAACGGCTCCGGCTGCATGGCTTAGGTCCCATAGCATCAGGGCCCCTGCCTCGTGCGCCATGGAGGTGATTCTCTTCATGTCATACATAAAGGAACTTTTAAAGCACACATGGGTTAGGGTAACCAGTGCGGTATCATGAAGAATCAGTTTTTTTAACGACTCCTCGCTGACACTGATGCCATCGTGACTCCGTGCCAGTCTGATCTCATGACGGTTTCCGAACAGATCTGCCAATCCCTGCAGTATGTAAAGGTCTGATGGAAAATTGAGGTCGTCTGTAACCATGGTCCTTCTGTCGGGAAGGCTCCTAAGAACCGCCGTAGCCAACTTGAAAAGATTAAGGGATGTTGAGTCAGTCAGGATCACCTCATCGGGTTGGGCACCGACCAGACGCGCAATCTTGGCACCTATCCTCTCAGAGAGTCCGATCCACTCTTCATTCCAGCTTCGGATCAGTCGTTCGCCCCACTGCCGGTCAACCGTATCTGCAATGAGTTCTCTTGACTGAAGGGGAAGCCTTCCAAGGGAATTCCCATCCAGATAAATCAAATTCTCACCGGAATGAAAAAACCGCTCTCTGAATGGGGCCAGCGGATCGGAGTTGGAGTCCATAAAAACTGAATTAGAGTTTGCAGTCATCAGGGGATAATGGCATCGGCTACCACGAAGGTACTGCCGCCAATCAGAATCAGGTCTTCGCTGCCGGCAGACTTTCTGGCGGCTGCTACCGCATCCCTGACTGTTTCATGGATGGTACCGGTTAATCCATAGTATGCAGCCTTGGCGGCCAGGAGTTTAACATCCAGGGCCCTGGGAATCGATGGTTGGGTGAAATAAAAAACGGCATCCTGCGGCAACATATTCAGGATGTGGTCAATATTCTTATCTCCAACGGCTCCATACACAAAATGCAGCCGAATGTGCCGGGTCGAAGCAACCTGCATCATGACCTGACGTATTCCTTCTGCATTGTGTCCGGTGTCAAGAACCATCCGCGGATTCATCGAAACAACCTCCCAACGGCCCCTGAACCCTGTGGTCTCCTTAACAGCTGATAGTCCTGCGTAGACGGCCTCATCGGCAATACTCCAGCCATGGATGCGGAGCAGCTCCAATACCTCAAGAACCACCGGCAGATTTTGCCGTTGGGTGAAACTGAGCTGATCGCTCCAAAGTTCCGGCATCACATTCCTTTTGCCCCTGCAAACATCGAAATACTGTCGTTTGTCGGGAGTCACCACCGACCAGGGTACCTGAAAATAATCATTGGCAAAGTACAGTGCAGATTTCATGGATGCCGCCTTGTCCTCAAACACCTTTCGCGTATAACGGCTCTTATCGCCAACCACGAGTGGCACTCCCTCCTTGATGATGCCGGCTTTCTCCATTGCAATCTTCTCAAGGGTATCGCCCAGAAACTCAGTATGGTCAAATCCGATGTTGGTTATGACCGAAAGTTCAGGCTGGATGATATTCGTTGAATCAAGCCTGCCGCCCATACCGGTTTCAATCACCGCAACATCCACCCGATGCCTTGAAAAATGGTCAAAGGCCATGGCCACCGTCATCTCAAAGAAGGAGGGTTTAAGCTCCTCAAAAAGCTCCATGTGCCGCTCAGTAAACTCTACGACCTCGCGCTGACTGATCATTTCTCCGTTTACCCTGATCCGCTCCCTGAAATCCGCCAGATGCGGAGAAGTGTAAAGTCCTACCTTATACCCGGCCCTCTGCAAAACAGCGGCCGTCATATGACACACTGACCCTTTTCCATTGGTTCCGGCAACATGAATACTCCTGAAATTTTTGTGAGGATGGCCCATCCTTTCGTCCATCTCCAATGTGGTCACAAGGTCGGCTTTGTAGGCGGATTTTCCGATCCGCTGGTACATCGGCAATTGGTCAAAAAGCCATTCAGTCACCTTTTTATAGGAGGATGTCATAGGGGCCAGACTGTTTGAATATCAGGCAAAGATAAGCAGACAGGGTTCATTTCACAATTGCATCTGAACAAGGTAACGGATGAACCTGCTGAATCGTCTGACCGTCAATATTTCGTATATTTAGAGAATTAAAACACCCTTACATGGTAACGATTAAGAGGATTTTTGTACTGGATACCAATGTGTTGCTTCACGATTACAATTGCATTTACCAGTTTGCCGAGCATGACATCGTTCTCCCCATAACGGTTCTTGAAGAGCTGGATAAATTCAAAAAAGGCAATGACCTGATCAATTTCCAGGCCCGCGAATTTGCCAGGGAGCTTGATCAACTGGCCGGAGAGGCGCTCTTTACCGAAGGAATCTCTCTTGGCAAAGGGATGGGCAGGCTCTTCATCGAAACCGGCAAGCCCTTTTCCAGGGAGATGGAGGAATCCTTTGAGGAGAAAATTGCCGACCACCGGATTCTTGCCATCGCCGATTGGGCCAGAAACAAAAATCCAGATAAACAGGTGATTCTGGTCACCAAAGATATCAACCTCAGGATCAAGGCTAAGGCACTCGGGCTCACGGCTCAGGATTATCGCGCAGGCCAGGTCAGCAGTCTCGACTATCTTCATGAAACACTTCCAACCATCGATAACGTCAGTGACGACCTGATCGGAAAGCTATACACCAGTCAGGAAGGCGTTGCGCTGGAAGAGTTCGCACCCTCCATGGAGTTGAAAGCCAATCAGTACCTGATCCTCAAAGGCAACAAATCAACGGCCCTTGCCATTTACGATATCCGTAGCAATGCACTCTTTGTGATTCAAAAGCAGAAATGTTACGGAATCGACCCCCGCAATGCCGAGCAAACCATAACGCTGGATGCCCTAAACAGACCTGACATACAACTCGTTAGCCTAACGGGAAAAGCAGGAACCGGCAAAACGCTGCTGGCCCTCGCTGCCGCTCTGCAGCAACGAAGAGATTTTCATCAGATTTTTCTGGCAAGACCAATTATTCCATTGGGCAACAGAGACATTGGATACCTCCCGGGCACAGCCCATGAAAAGATTGAGCCCTATATGCAGCCTCTTTTCGATAATCTTTCGGTGATCCGGCACCACTTTGATCCCAGGAGCAAGGAGTTTATGAAGATAGATCAGCTGTTGCAGGAGGAGAAGCTGGTCATCACGCCACTGGCCTATATCCGGGGGAGAAGTCTCAGTAAGGTCTTTTTCATCGTCGACGAGGCGCAAAACCTTACCCCGCACGAGGTAAAAACCATCATCACCCGCGCTGGAGAGGGAACCAAGATTGTCTTCACAGGGGATATCCATCAGATCGACAGTCCATATCTTGATGCCAAATCCAACGGTCTCTCCTATCTGACTGACAAGATGAAGGGACAAGACATTTTCGCCCACGTGAATCTTATTCATGGAGAGCGAAGCCATCTTGCAGAGTTGGCCAGCAACCTCCTGTAAGACATCATGCAAAACATGTTGTGAAGCGCGTTGCCTTTCATACATTGGGCTGCAAACTCAATTTCTCAGAGAGTTCTGAGATTGGCAGGAACCTGGAAGCAGAGGGATTCACCCGGGTGCCTTTCGGACAAATGGCTGAGGTAACCGTCATCCATACCTGTTCGGTTACCGGCGCTGCCGACCGAAAAACCAGGCAAGCCGTGAGCCGTGCAGTTCGTTATTCGCCCGATGGATTCATCGTGGCCATGGGCTGTGTGGCACAGCTTAAACCCGAAGAAGTTGCCGGATGGGAGGGAGTTGACCTTATCCTGGGAACCCACGAAAAGTTTGACCTTCACAAGCATCTCACCAATCTTGAAAAGAGAAAGCAACCTGAGATATTCAGCTGCAGCCTACCCGACGAAAGCCTTTTTCATCATGCCCATTCTGAAGCCGAACGAACCCGTGCCTTTCTTAAGGTGCAGGACGGTTGCGATTACCCCTGTACCTACTGCACAATTCCCGCCGCCCGTGGCAGCAGCCGCAATGCACAGGTCTCCGAACTTGTCAGCGAGGCCAGGCGAATCGCTTCAAGAGGAATCAGGGAGATTGTGCTTACCGGTGTCAATGTAGCCGATTTTGGTAGGAGTACCGGTGAATCATTCGAGCAACTGATCATTGCGCTTAACCGGCTGAAGGAGGTGCAGCGATTCAGAATATCATCTGCAGAGCCCAACCTCATGCACGACGATCTGATCCGCATCATTGCTGAATCAGAACGATTCGCGCCTCATTTTCATCTGCCCCTGCAGGCCGGCACCGACAAGATCCTGAAACTGATGAAAAGGAGATACCTTACCGGCCTCTTTGAGTTACGCGTTGAGTCGATCCGGAAAATGATTCCGGATGCCGGCATCGGAGCCGACATCATGGTTGGTTTCCCGGGTGAAACAGATGATGATTTCAAAGATGCCTGCCGCTTTCTTGAATCACTGCCTCTCTCATACCTTCATGTTTTTACCTACAGTGAGAGACCAGGCACCCCGGCGAGCCAATATCCGGATAAAGTACCTCACAAGGTGCGTGAAGCCAGAAGTCGGGAGCTGCACAAGCTTTCAGACCGCAAAAAGGAGGAGTTCATGAAATCTCAGATTGGAAAAACCGAAAAAGTAATCGTTGAAACTTCTACAAAACGGGGCACCATGACGGGTTTAACAGGCAACTACCTGCAGACAGATCTGGTTTATGACCCCCTCTATCTGCATACAGACTGCGAGGTTTTGCTGACCGGCATCAATGCGTCATTACATATGACTGGAGAAATCATCCAAAACAAAAAGAATGGATCTTGAAAAACTGACGATGGACGTAACTCGGGCAGCCCGTCTGACCGGAGAGTTTCTTATTGAAAAACTGAACAGCCGGCAAAATCTCCGGATTGAATCAAAGGGCGTTGCAGATTTTGTGACAGAGGTCGACCGGGAGTCGGAGCAGCGACTGATTAAAATACTGACTCCCCTGTTGCCCGGATCGGGCTTCATCGCTGAGGAAAATACATCCACTTTGCGCGGAGAAAGATTCAACTGGATCATCGACCCGCTCGACGGAACCACCAACTTCATTCACGGAGTAATGCCATTCTCAATCAGTATAGCCCTCATCGACGGTGATGACCTGATCCTTGGTGTGATCCACGATCCTGTGCAGAACGAATGCTTCTATGCCTGGCATGGTGGAGGAGCATGGATGAACGAGCGCCCCATAGGAGTAAGCAATTGTCCTTACCTGAAGGATGCCCTGATTGCCACCGGCTTCCCTTATACTGATTTCAGCCTGATCGAACCTTACATGAAGTCCCTGCAGGAGTTCATGGGCAATAGCCACGGAATCAGAAGACTGGGGTCGGCAGCAGTCGATTTGGCATACGTTGCCTGCGGAAGATATGACGCCTTCTATGAGTACCACCTAAAACCCTGGGATGTGGCAGCCGGAACGGTGATCATTCGGGAAGCAGGCGGACAGGTCTGCGACTTCAAAGGCGGAAGCGACTTTCTTTTCGGAGAAAACTATGTTGCCACAAATGGAATAATCCATGATCAGTTCATGGAGGTGATCAGGAGATGCTTTTGAAGGACCAGAATATTGTCAGGGAGCTTAAAAAGAGCAATGAAGAGGTCTTCAAAGCTCTTTATGAAGCCCACTATGAAGGACTTTACCGTTTCGGACACAGGCTAACCGGCGATCAGGAGGCCGCCAGAGAGCTGATTCAGGAACTATTTCTAAGGATATGGCAGACCCGTGAGACACTGAGTATAAGAGGTTCCATTAAAAGCTACCTGTACACCTCAATCCATCACCGGGCACTGAACTGGATCCGTCACGAGAAAATTAGGCAACTCCACCAGCAAGAGATGCTTGCAGGACTTATCCTTGCAACCGTTCCGCCCCCCGAGGTGAATCCCTGGCTGCCAGAGCTCATCCTGAAGGAGATATCAAAGCTTCCTGAACGAACAGGAATGGCCTTTACAGAAACCCAGATTAACGACCGATCTGTGCGCGAAACGGCACAACTGATGGGAATTACAGAAAAAACGGTTGAAAAGCTTCTGGCAACGGCAAGAAGAATTTTAAGAAAAAAAATCAAAAATCTTACCGGATAGCATGGGGGATGACCGGAGTTGGAGTGTCATATTGATAAAGAACAGAACCATGATCTCCGACGAAAGACTGATTAATTATCTTCTGGGCGAATCCGGTGAGAGAGAGCGGCGAAGAATTGAGAAGTGGATCTCAGATAATCCCTTAAGACAGCAGCGTTTAAATAGGCTTGGCGAGATGATGGAGGGTTCATTTGACACTCCTGAGTCTCAATATCTGCAGATGCAGGAAGACTGGTCTCGTCTCCTGACCGCTATGAAGAGTCCCCCTGCTTCATTACCGCTCATCAGGAAAACGAAAGTCAGGCTGATCCTGAAGGTTGCCGCCGTTATGCTGGTATTGGTGGCCAGCGGTCTTTTCTGGCTTCTGAAAGATCAACGGTACGCAGTGCCCTCATACAAAAAATCACCCAGGGAAATCATCCTTTCAGATGGCTCCCGGGTGACCCTGATGCCCGGATCCAGACTGATCAGCCCTGCCAGGTTTCCGGAAAAAGCACGACTTGTTAAGCTTTCCGGCGAAGCCAGTTTCGACGTTCAATCTGATTATGAAAATCCGTTCATCGTAAAGACCGGCCAAGCCATGGTCGAAGTGACCGGAACAAAATTTCAGGTCTCGGCGCTCCGAAATTGCGATGAAGTTGAGGTACAGGTTGAATCTGGCAAAGTTTTGTTTTACAACAGCAACGTTCTCACAAAAGATGCCTTCAGGGTCGGACTCGGTGCCGGCGAAAAGGGCATATACTCGGCGAGCAGAAAGAGTCTCGATAAATTCAATGATTTTGCATTGCTCGGCACACCTTAATTGTTCATCATTAAAAATCTACTCCGATGAAACGCACCTTCCTTTTGCTGACCGCCCTTGTCTTTCTCCTGGTTCCGCGGACTCAGGCAAAAGATCTCCAGGCCCTCTTCTATC
>CAYGOU010000083.1:0-11045 GCA_964351455.1 uncultured Porphyromonadaceae bacterium | reverse complement strand
GCTCGGAACCGGCGTCATCGAGAAGATTCTCAAAAAACCAAACCGCACCGACATTGCCAGGGTCAGGTCACACGACCTCCACGGCATGGATCTGACCATGGCCAGGGGATTCATCGTGAGGGATAACTATCCTGAGCCCATCAGGATCGGTCCATACCAGAGCGTCACAGAGAGTCCGACCTACGTATGCCACTGCGATGATGTCACCATGGATGAAATCCTTGAAACCATAGGAGACCGTACCTTCATCTCGGTCGACGAGATCAAGCACACCACCCGGCTTGGCATGGGCGCCTGCCGTGGAAAGCGATGTATTAAAAGATTGAAGAGCGCAATCAGCAGCCAGGGGATCTCAATCGTTGGCGACGCCACTCCCCGCGGTCCGCTCTCAAACCAGATCGGCATGGGTGAACTCTATCCCCGGCAGAAATGCGAAGAGGTGATTGTGAATCTGTCGAAGGGAGCCATCCAAAGGATTGATACCGGTGCGCTGGTGGTAGGAGGAGGCATTGGGGGAAGTGCCCTTTTCAGGTACCTTGCCGAAGAGGGACTGAAGCCTTTGATGATCAACTCGGGAAGGGGAGCAAGCTGGCGCAACATCGCCGGTGGTCGTCCGAATTTCAGCCTCCCCGAACTTTCAGAAATCGCACGACACAACCTGGATATTTTCCGCGAGCTGCAAAAGATCAGAAACATCGACTTCCGCACGATCGATTATGTGACCTTTGCTCACGATGAGCAGATGTACAAAGCCCTCGAGGCTTCAATGGCCTGGTCTGATGCTGAAATGGTGGATCCAGGGGATTTCACCTCCAGGGTTTCTCCTTTCATCAATCCGGATCTTCGCAGCAGTTACCTGTCAGCGCTGATCACACACGATTGCTGGCAGGCAACACCCGGAAGAGTGGTTGACCTGATCCGGTCGCTGGGCATACAGGCCGGAGGTACCGTGCTTGAAGACTGCGCCCTGATCTCGGTCAGCAAAAATGGCGATGGTTATGTGGCCCTGGTCAGAAACCATGACAAGCAATACCTTGAAATCCATACCCCAAGGTTCATCAATGCAATGGGACCCGACGGTCATCATTTTGCAAGAAAACTGGGAATTGAAACCGGCCTTTACCCAGTCAAGCATCAGGCATTCATCACCCGGAGGCTGCCCATGATGGGGATCAACGGAATTCCTCTTCCGATGATGATCGACCGGAAACGATACAAGGGTTTCACTGCGGTGTATGGTCAGCAGCTGGCAGAAACAGGACAGATCATTGGCTGCGCATCACCGGCAACCGACCCGCAGGAGGCTGATAAGAACCTCAAGATCAACACCCAGGACTTTCTTGAAATCGCTTCAGAGGTCTTTGTTAACTGGCTGCCCGATCTTTCATCGGTTGGGTTTCAGGCAGTGTGGGCAGGCTATTATGTTGAACCACGCATGATTATTGACCCTGAAGCCGGTCTGTTTCTTGGATTGCGCGGACAGGGCTTCATGCTCGGACAGTACCTTGCCAGGCTCTATGTCGACCGGATAACAGGCAAACCGGTTCCGGATTATTTTGACCGGCTCACCTTGTCAGGCGACGGACTTCTGGAAAAGGCATTCAAATAGTCCGAACAAATGTAAGGCTGAGTTGTTTGAATAGGTAAATAACAAACAACGACAGCCATGAACAAACGGGATTTTCTTAAATCATCAGCGCTGCTAGGAGCGGGCCTTCTGGCCGGCATACCAAGCGCCAAGGGGTCAGGATCAAACAGTTACAGCCGAGATCTTTCGGGCATGAATGCCAGCGGAGAGTACGTATTGCCGCAGCTCGACTATGCCTACGATGCCCTCGAGCCCTATATCGACGCCACCACGATGAAGCTGCATCACAGCATTCATCATGAGAGTTATGTAAAAGGACTTAACAACGCCACTAAGAAGATTTCGGAGGCCCTTGAATCGGGCGATTTTTCGCTGATCAAGCATTGGGAGCGCGAGCTGGCTTTCCACGGAGGAGGACATTTCCTGCACAACATCTTCTGGAAGAATATGGGTCCGGATACCGGCACCAGGAGTGCAACCCTGAACAAATACATCGATCGTTCATTTGGCTCTTATGACAAGTTTTTGAATCTTTTCAGGAGCGCTTCAGGGGCGGTTGAGGGCAGCGGATGGGGAATCCTGGCCTATCAGCCGGATGCTGACAAACTGGTTGTTCTGCAGGCAGAGAAGCATCACAACCTGACGCAATGGGTTTCACTGCCCATTCTGGCATGCGATGTTTGGGAACATGCCTACTACCTGAAGTATCAGAATAAGAGGGCCGATTACATCAAGGCATTTCTTGAGGTGGTAAACTGGACTCAGGTCTCAGAAAACCTTGAGAAACTGGTATAAAAAAAAAGGCGGCTGGGAACCGCCTTTTTTTTTTACCAACTTCACCTATCAAACCCCACGATCAAGAACCACCTTACAGATAAGAAGAAGTGAGAAGAAAAATCTTTGTTTGCAACTAAGCCTAAAACCCCTTGTTTGTCCCTTTCGTAAATGTGGATCTCGCCTCTCTTTACGTTGCTAATATATTGGGTATTCTGCTTTTCACAAAAAATATATGCTGAAAAACACATCTTTTTATCAACAACTTATGAGAGCCGACATGCCCAAAAACCCTAAATAACTGTAATTATTACACTTACAAAACAAGCTCCTCCAGCTCTCTTTTGGGCACATGATGAACCTGGCTATCGACACTCCGGCACATGACGTCATTTTGATCAGTTCGTGTATCATTTTGCCATTTTTAAGGTCGTTTTGCAGGCAAGCCTGGTAAATTGTTAAATTGCAGACCTCTTTGATTTCATTCAAACTAAAAAAACCTGAATCATGGGTAATACAGATCTGCTGCGGCAAATAGCCTTGTGTGTCGAGAGAGGAAAAGTAAACGGCAACTCCCCGTTCCCGCCTGACATGAAGGGTCAGGATGGTGCCGATGAATTGACAAGGAGAGCACTTGACGAAAACATACCGGCCGATGAAGTGTTGAGAAACGGGCTGGTGCCGGGCATGGAGATCGTGGGCATGAAATTCCGTGAGAATAAAATCTTTGTTCCTGAGGTTCTGATGGCAGCCAAAGCCATGTCTGCCGGCATGAATCATCTCAGACCCTATTTTCAGTCGGGGGCGGTTAAAAGAAAGGGCACCTTTATCATCGGCACGGTGATGGGAGACCTGCATGACATCGGAAAGAATTTGCTGGGCATGATTGTCGAAGGAGCGGGCTGGGAGGTAATTGACCTCGGAATTGACGTTCCGGCACAGAAATTTCTGGCAGCCCTGGATGAGCACCCCCATGCCTACATCGGACTGAGTTGCCTGCTGACCACCACCATGCTGAACATGGAGAAAATCGTTCAGGAGATCAAACTGGCCAAACCGGGTACCCGGGTGTTGGTAGGCGGAGCACCTGTAACCGAAGAATTCAAGAACCGGATCCAGGCCGACTGGTATTCGCCCGATCCGCAGGGAGCCGTTGATTTTCTCAACCGGCAGATCGCCTGAGATGATCACCCCTCGTGAGAACCTGATGCGGGCTTGCCGCCGGCAGGGTTTTGAATGGGTCCCCCTCGATATCTGGCTCTGCGATTCGCAGATCGACGCCTTCGAAAAACGTTTCGGTCACCGCGACTATTTCGGGTGGTTCGAGCTTGATTTCCGTTGGGTGAATCTCCTTGAGCACCCGGGGTTTCAAAACGGTCATGATCTCTATCCCAGGGAAAAACTTCCCGACAGCGTAGAGTTTGACGTTCTGGGAGTTGGCCATTCGAAAGGGTCAGAAGCAGCCTTTCACATGACCCGGATGCACCATCCGCTGAAAGGCGCAGAACGGATTGAAGAGATTCTGAGCCATCCCCTGCCCCGTTTCAACCGGGAGGAGAACCAGCCCCTCTTTGATGAAATTGCCGGCTTACATGAGAAAGGACTTGCGGCCATGTGCATGATGCAGATGACGGTCTGGGAGGCATCCTGGTATCTCAGATCCATGGAGGATCTGCTCATGGACATGATGCTGGGGGATGAGAAGGCCAATGCGCTCCTCGACCGCATCACCCAGTATGCCATCGACCGTATCAAATTGTACACCGAAGCTGGAGTGGATATCGTATCGCTCGGCGATGACCTTGGCGCCCAGTCAGGACCGCTGATGAGCGTCGAAATGTGGGAGCAATGGTTCAAACCCAGGCTAACCAGGATCATAAAGACCGCAAAGGATATCAATCCGGATGTACTGATTTTCTACCACTCGTGTGGTTATGTGACCCCTTTCATCGACGGGCTGATCGAATGCGGGGTTGACATCCTGAATCCCATTCAGCCCGAATCCATGGATTTTAATGAAATCCATGCCCGTTTCGGCGACCGGATCTCTTTCTGGGGAACCCTCGGCACCCAGCAATTGCTTCCGTTTGGCACTCCTCAACAGGTCACGGAGATCTCGACTGACCGGATCAGAAGATGCGGACCGCGCGGAGGACTGGTGCTGGGTCCCACCCATCTGGTTGAACCCGAGGTTCCGTTTGAGAACCTGATGGCCATGAAGGAGGCCGCCCGTATGATGTACCCTAAGCCAACCCCATGACAGGTAAAGAACTAATCCAGAACTCATTCAGAAACCAGCCGGCCGAAAGGATACCCTGGGTGCCCTTTGTCGGGGTGCATGGAGCCTCCCTGATCGGCCTCCAGGCTGAAGCCTATCTGAAATCGCCTCAAAACATTGTTGATGGCCTTTCCCGGGCGATGGAGCTCTATCAGCCCGACGGAATTCCGGTTTGCTTTGACCTCCAGATCGAAGCCGAAGCCCTTGGATGCCGCCTGGCCTGGTCGCCCGACAATCCTCCTGCCGTTGTATCACATCCGTTACAGGAAGGTGTTGCTCTTGAGAGCCTTATGATCCCTAGACCCGGGGATGGAAGAATTCCGGTGGTGATAGAGGCGGCCAAAATCCTGCGTGAAAAATATCCTGATATAGCGCTCTACGGACTTATAACGGGGCCCTTTACCCTCGCATTGCACCTATTGGGCACCGACATATTTATGAAGATGTTCGAAGATCCGGATTACACCCGGAGGCTTCTGGCGTGGTGTGCCGAGGTTTCAAAGGCGATGGCCGGATATTACATTGAAGCGGGTTGCGACGTCGTTGCCCTGGTTGACCCGATGACTTCACAGATCGGACCGGATCAGTTTAAGGATTTCATCCATGAACCGGCTTCGGCGGTCTTTTCGCACATCCGTGCGCTTGGTTGCCTCAGCTCGTTCTTTGTTTGCGGACAGGCCCAGCAGAACATTGAAGTGATGTGCCAGACCGGTCCCGATAACATTTCGATCGATGAGAACATTCCCCTGGATTTTGTCAGAGACGTTTGTCATCGTTATGACATCAGCTTCGGAGGAAATCTGCAACTCACCCTGGTGCTCCTGATGGGCTCGCCAGAGGATTGCCAGCGTCACGCCATCGAGTGTATCGACACAGCCGGATCGAAGGGTTTCATCCTGGCTCCGGGCTGCGATCTGCCCATGAGAACCCCCGTCGCGAACCTGCAGGCCGTTACCCTGCTGGTGCATGATGTCTACCGTCAGGAGGTGGTCAGGGCGCTTGAACACTCGCCTGAACAGAGGCAGTTGCTCAATCTCGACGGCTATGGCAAAATCGACCGGGTGATTGTCGACATCATCACCCTCGATTCTGAATCGTGTGCACCCTGCCAGTACATGGTTGAAGCAGTGCGTGAGGTGGCTCCCCATTTTGAGGGACTGGTTGAGTGGCGCGAGCACTCGATCAAGAATCTCGATGGGGTTACTTTTATGTCGTCTCTTTTTGTCAAGAACATACCCACCATCTGCATCGACGGTCAGATCACCTTTGTTTCAAAGATTCCGCCCCGCAACGACCTGATAAGGGCCATACAGAAGAGAATCAACGAAAAACTGAAAACCCGCCTGAGAATAAAGCCCGGTGAGATCATCCTCGCAGGCCGCAATGCCGCCGAGCTGACCTCGCTGAGGGATAAAACCAGCCAGGCCCTGGCCGAGCTGGGAGCACGGCTTGAAATCCGGATTGAAACCCGCGAGGAGCATATCCGTGAACTGGGCGTTGTGGAAACACCGGCGTGGATATCCGTAAAATACAGGATCCGTACCGAAGGCACCGAACCGGGTATCGAAGTCATCAAGGAATGGATAAAGGAACTGCTGTAGAAAGAAGGATCCCCTTTTTCCTGGTCACCGGTTTTCTGGGCAGCGGAAAGACCACACTTCTGAAGGATCTGCTCAACCGCTACGCTGACCGCTACCGCATGGCCATCGTGCAGAATGAATTTGCCCCGGCGCACATTGACGGTCAGCTTCTGAAGGAGACCGGCAAAGAGTTTAATTTGCTGGAGGTGAACAATGGCAGTGTTTTTTGTGCCTGCCTGCTGAGCGATTTCATCGAACGCCTCGACAGGTTTCTGGATGAGGTAAAACCCGACATCATCTTTCTGGAAGCAACAGGACTGGCAGATCCGGTTTCTTTGGGGGAGATCCTCCAGTCGCCGCAGGTCAGCAACAGGATTTACCTGGCAGGTTCATGGTGCGTGGCAGATGCCCGTAATTTCTACCCCATGGTTGATCAGGTAAGTCGCATCAGGCACCAGGTGAGAATAGCAGACCTGATCTGGCTCAACAAGACCGATCTGGTGTGCGACACCTACAAAAGCGGAAAGCGGCTCAGACAACTGAATCCCTTTGCCAGAATCCTGCAGACCCGGTTCGGGAACACCCAGCAACTTGACCTTCACCTTTACCTGAGTGAAATGGTGAGGGAGCCCGGAATTCAATATCAAACGGATGAACCCGGGGAGGGCCGACCTGACACCGGAGCCTGTGTCGTGCGGTCGAACCATTTTTTTGACCCCGTGGAGATCAAAAGGTTTCTCGATGAAAAATCAAAATTTCTATACCGGATGAAAGGATACATCCGGATCAGCGATCAAGAAACCTTTGCGGTTCAAACCGTATTTTCCGAGGTGAAGATTGAGCAGGCCATCGAATATGAAGGGGCCACCGAGCTGGTCGCCATCGGTCCCGGATTGGAGGCGAGAAGCTTCTCCAGAGAATTCCTGTCATTGAAACGCCCAACCCAACCATAACCTCCCGTAACCTCCCGTAACCTTCTGTAACCCTCCCATGAATCCCCTCCTCAAAAAACTAACCTCCCACAGCCTCCTGCTCTCCGACGGTGCCTGGGGCACCATGATGCAGTCGATGGGACTCGAACCTGGTGAATGCCCTGAATCGTGGAATCTGAAGTATCCAGAGCGGATCGAAGCCATTGCCAAAGCCTATATTGACGCCGGTGCCGATCTGGTCGGAACCAACAGCTTCGGAGGCAGCAGGTTCAAACTCATGCATTACGGATTACAGGATCAGGTAACCGAAATCAACCGCGCGGCCGCTTCCATTTCAAGAAAAGCAGCCGGACCGGATCGCTTTGTGATGGGATCGGTGGGACCGACCGGTAAGATGCTGATCATGGGAGATGTCACCGAAGATGAATTGTATGAGGCTTTCAAAGAACAGGTCATTGCCCTTGAAGAGGGAGGTGCAGATGCAGTCTGCATAGAGACGATGACGGCACTGGATGAGGGACTACTCGCCATCCGGGCTGCAAAAGAAAACAGCAGCCTGGTCGTCATAGCCACCATGACCTTTGACAAAACGGTTACCGGGGAATTCAGAACCATGATGGGTGTTTCACCTGAAGAAATGACCTTGGTATACACCGAAGCAGGCGTTGATATCCTTGGCACCAATTGTGGCAACGGCATGGCCAACATGATCCCCATTGTTGAAGCGATCCGCCGGGTCAACCCCGGGATTCCGGTGCTGGTACACGCCAACGCCGGACTCCCCCACTACCATGAAGGAAAAAACGTTTTCGACGAAAGTCCCGGGGTCACCGCCTCCTACGTTCCGCGTTTGCTCGATGCCGGAGCCAACATCGTGGGCGGCTGCTGTGGAACCACGCCGGAGACGATCGCGGAGATCAGAAAGAAAATTGAAGAGGCGAAACACGTAACCAGCAACCAGTAACCAAAAAGGGCCCGGAACCTTCGCCCCGAGCCCGTTGGAGACTCTCACATCCTCTATCCAAAATCCTTCTTAATTCTTGTCTCTATCTTTTTCCTGATTTTTGCCTTCTCCCCTCTGCCCTATGCCTTGAATTTCCGCGCAACCTCATTCCAATTCACCACATTCCAGAATGCGTTGATATAATCGGGACGCCTGTTCTGATAGTGCAGATAGTAAGCATGCTCCCAAACATCCAGTGCCAGAACCGGGGTTCCCTTCACCTCAGCCAGATCCATCAATGGGTTATCCTGATTTGGTGTTGAAGTAACAACCAGTTTGTCACCCACTTTTACCAGCCAGGCCCAGCCTGATCCGAAACGGGTTGCGGCAGCTTTCGAAAAATCTTCTTTGAATTTCTCAAATGAACCAAAACTTGCAAAGATGGCTGAAGCGAGGTCACCGGTTGGGTTTCCACCACCATTCGGACTCATCACTTCCCAGAAAAGGTTGTGATTGTAATATCCGCCACCATTGTTGCGAACAGCTACCGGCAGGGTTGATACTTTTGCCATAATCTGCTCAATACTCAGGTTTTCGTCTGAAGTACCTGCGATGGCGTTGTTCAGATTGGTGGTGTAGGCAGCATGATGCTTGGTGTGATGGATCTCCATCGTGCGTGCATCAATGTGCGGCTCTAGCGCTGAGTAATCATATTTTAAAATAGGTAGTTGAAATGCCATGTTTTTGTCCTCCTGTTTTGTTTAACTCTATTTAGTCCTTAATTAAACAACAAACTCCGGGGGTCTTTTGTTTAAACCATCCAATAGTTTTTGGAAATAAGAAGCGTAGCTGCCGCCTGTTTGTTAATCGATAACCCAGGGCTCTTCAGGGAGCCGGTCGATCCATCCCCTCGACAGGGCCATGTTGCCAAGAGCAGCCACGGCCATTTTCCCCTCCTCTCCCAGGGCAACTGAAAACTCATTCACAAAGGTGCTCACATGTGCCCTGATGATGCTCTCGTCCATCTCCTGTGCATGTTCGCGGATGAAGTCAGACGAGGCTCCGGGATGATCCATCGCATAAAGCAGGCTCTCCCTGATCTCAACATTGAACTGCTGTTTGACTTCCAGTGGCAAACTGCGTCTGACCGCGATGCATCCCAAAGGAATGGGAAGCCGGGTCAGCTCTTCCCAGAAGCTCCCCAAATCCTGAATCAGCTCCAGTCCAAGTTCACGATACAGAAACCGGGTTTCATGAATGAGCACCCCGGCTTCGGCATCTCCGCGTTTCAGAACCTCCGGAATCTCAGAAAAGAGATACTCCTGGCGGGATTTTGCATCCGGGTATGCCAGGGTCAGCAACAGGTTGGCCGTTGTCAGTGTTCCCGGAATGGCAATCCTGCTTGACTCGAGTTGTCGGGCCCGGATACCGGGTCTGGCCACCAGAAGAGGACCGTTGCCCCTTCCCAGGGCACCGCCGGCGCTCAGTATCTGGTACCGGCCGGCCACCCTGAGCCAGGCGCTGAATGAGAGCTTGGTGACATCATAGACCCCCCGCATCGCTTTCCGGTTCAGAGATTCAACATCTTCGAGATGCACATCCAGAAGGTTTTTCAGGGAGCCTGTGCGCCCCTGAACCAGGGCGTCGAAGATGAAGGTGTCATTCGGACAGGGGGAGAAGGCCAGGGAGTACAATGGGAAGGGAGGGTTTGGGAGTGAATATTAAGGATTACGGATTACGGATTACAGTTATCGGTTTAAGGGTTAAGGGTTAAGGGTTAAGGTGTAGGTAGGAGGTTAACCAGGCATGCAGGTTGGTCAGCGCGAGCGGGATGTTCCATTCGGCTTCGTTTCTGACGGCCACCGGATTTGAGATGGCCCGGATCTGGAAAAAGGGGATACCAGACTGGCGGCAAACATAAGCGGCCGCGGCGCCCTCCATCGATTCGGTATCGGGACTGTATTTTGATACGAGCTGTCTGATTCTTTCGGCACTGCCCGATGCGAGGTTGACGGTGATGCCCCGAACCGGAGCCAATCCAATATCCAGCTGAATCTCGTTCCCTATCCAGCCATCGGGATAGAAAGGATCGCCAGCTTTCAGCCAGCCTGCCCCGGCGCCTCCGGTGATGGTGCCCCGGTTGTCATACCCAAAATCTGCCAGGCAGTCAGAGGTAACCTCCACCACCGCCCCGACAGGCCATTTGTTGCTGAATGACCCGGCGATTCCCACCTGGATGACCCTGTCAACCCTGTTCAGCATCAGGTAACGAGTCAGATGATAGGTGGTGGCATGAATCCCGATGCCGCTGATCAGAAAGGATAGCTGCTGAGCATCCGATTCAGGTTTTGAGTAAGAATCGGGTATTCGTCCTATTTCAAACGCCGTTGCGGAAATTATGAGCTGCTTCATGGCGGGCCAAAGATGATCAATTTAGTAAAATGTAAACATTATTATCCCTTTCTTTGTCATAGTTTTTCATTCGAATTCAGCCATCATGGATGTTTCACTGCATACAAACAACGAGAACGGATATCAGAAAATCGAGCGTTACGACGACAAGGTAACGCTTGAAATTGCAGAACATTACCGCCATATCATAAGACTCATCGGGGAGGACCCGGATCGGGAGGGGTTGCTCAAGACCCCCCTGAGGGTTGCCAAAGCGATGCAGTTTTTTACCCAGGGTTATGAAATGGACCCGGTAGCAATTCTTAAATCGGCCATGTTTGCCGAGAATTACCGTCAAATGGTAATTGTCAAGAACATTGAGATTTATAGCATGTGCGAGCATCACATCCTGCCATTTTTTGGAAAGGCCCATGTTGCCTATATCCCAAATGGATACATCACCGGTCTTAGCAAAATCGCCAGGGTGGTGGAGGCTTATGCCAGAAGGCTGCAGGTTCAGGAGCGATTGACAACCCAGATCCGCGACTGCATTCATGAT
>CAYGOU010000082.1:0-11184 GCA_964351455.1 uncultured Porphyromonadaceae bacterium | reverse complement strand
CATGATACCCTGCAGCCCCTGGGAGTAGCCGTTGTGATAGAGGCGCAGCACATGTGCATGCAGATGAGGGGGATTCAGAAGCAAAATTCTGTGACCACCACATCCGACTTTACCGGTGCCTTTCTGAAGACTGCAACCCGTGAGGAGTTTATCCATCTGATCAACTACAAGCTCCACTAGCCTGAATCGCTTCAGAGCAAACGGTAAAAAATCCTAATTTTACCGCCGTTAAAAAATGATCCCCTTATGAAAAAAGCATTTGTTTTTCCCGGTCAGGGAGCACAGTATCCCGGTATGGGAAAGGATCTTTATGAACAGTCATCCGTTGCCAGGGAGATGTTCGGACTGGCTGACCAGATTCTTGGGATGCCCATTACCAGCATCATGTTCGAGGGTACGGACGAAGATCTCCGGCAGACCAGGGTAACACAGCCTGCCATATTTATCCATTCCGTGATCCTGGCAAAAGTGATGGGCGAAAAGTTCAATCCTGACATGGTTGCCGGGCACAGTCTGGGTGAGTTTTCAGCGCTGACCGCCGCGGGCTCCCTATCGTTTGAGGAGGGCTTGTCGCTGGTTTTCAAAAGAGCGATGGCCATGCAAAAGGCATGCGAGATGAACCCCTCGACGATGGCAGCCATTGTGGGACTTGAAAACGAGCTGGTGGAAAAGATTTGCAGTGAATCGGAAGAAGTGGTGGTTCCGGCCAATTACAATACCATCGGCCAGATCGTGATTTCGGGCTCGCATAAGGGCATTGACGAAGCGATTCTGAAGCTTCAGGAAGCCGGGGCGAAAAGAGCGCTGAAGCTGCAGGTGGGAGGCGCCTTTCACTCACCGCTGATGGAGCCGGCCCGGATTGAGTTGGCAAAGGCTATCGCCGAGGCTCCCATTGAAAAACCCCGTTGCCCGATTTACCAGAATGTCAACGCCCTACCCTCTACCGAACCATCGGTGATTCGTGAGAACCTCATCGCCCAGCTTACCAGTCCTGTTAAATGGACCCAGACGGTTCAGCACATACTGGCCGACGGGGCCGGGCATTTTGTTGAGGTTGGACCAGGAACGGTGTTGCAGGGACTTATCAAGAAGATTGACCGGGCGGTCTTTACTGAAAGTGCGGCTCTCTAGCAAGTTTAACGATATCAGATAAAACAAAAGCCGGATTAAATTCCGGCTTTTGTTTTATCATTTAAGGAGGGTTGGAATCAGATCACACCCTGATCCAGCATGGCATTGGCCACCTTCAGGAAGCCGGCCACATTGGCACCCTTCACATAGTTCACATAGTTTTCATCGATGGTACCATGGATACGGCACTGCTCATGGATTTCCTGCATGATGCGATGCAGACGAGCATCAACCTCTTCACGCGACCAGCTGATCTTCATAGAGTTTTGTGTCATCTCCAGACCAGAGGTTGCCACCCCGCCAGCGTTGGCTGCTTTTCCGGGTCCGTAAAGGATCCTGGCTTTTTCAAAAACCTCAACGGCCTTGGGGGTCGAAGGCATGTTAGCGCCTTCACTGACGCAAATGCAACCATTGTTGACCAGATTAACTGCATCCTGATAATCGAGTTCGTTTTGGGTTGCGCATGGCAGAGCTATGTCGGCAGGAACCTCCCACGGACGCTTACCCGGATGGAACTGTGCCCCGAATTCAAGGGCGTAGGGCTGAACTACATCGTTGTTTGAGGCGCGAAGTTCAAGCATAAAATTGATCTTGTCACCGGCAATACCCTCTTCATCATATACGTAGCCATCCGGACCAGATATGGTAAGCACTTTGGCGCCCAGTTCGGTTGCCTTCAGGGCAGCTCCCCATGCAACGTTGCCAAATCCTGAAATGGCGACCCTTTTCCCTTCAAACGAAAGGCCCTTTGTCTTCAGCATTTCATTGGCAAAATAAACGTTGCCAAATCCGGTTGCTTCGGGACGGATCAATGAACCACCCCAGCCACGGCCTTTTCCGGTCAGAACGCCGGTATTTTCGGAGGCAAGCTTCTTATACATGCCATACATGTAACCGATCTCACGGCCACCTACACCGATGTCACCGGCAGGAACGTCGGTTTCAGGACCGATGATCTTCCATAGTTCGAGCATGAAACCCTGACAGAAACGCATTATTTCGCCATCTGACTTTCCCTTGGGATTGAAATCGGATCCACCCTTGGCTCCACCCATGGGAAGCGTGGTAAGTGCATTTTTAAAGATCTGTTCGAAACCGAGGAATTTCAATATGCTGAGGTTGACACTGGGGTGAAAGCGGATGCCCCCTTTGTAAGGTCCGATCGCGTTGTTGAACTGAATCCGGTATCCCAGATTGACCTGCACCTGACCGTGATCATCCACCCATGGAATTTTGAAGGTCAGGATTCTGTCGGGTTCAACCATTCTTTCGATGATCTTTCCCGTTTCAAACTGAGGATTCTGGTTGTATGCATCCGAAATGGATTCCACTACCTCTCTGACAGCCTGAAGATACTCCACCTCACCGGGGTGTTTCTTCTCAAGTTCAATCATTATTTTCTCTACGTTCATGGGAACAAAAGTTTTAGATCTATTAATAAACCGACACCTGGTCAAATCTTTCAGGTTTCAACTCAGGTGTCATGCAAAATTAGGTCATCCAACATCGTTAAACCAAAGGTTTCGTCAGGTTTCAATATGATTTATTTCAGTATTTTATGAGCTGCCAAGTCCGGGTTTGTATATCACCCCACGGTTTCTTGTTCCTTCGATTTTCACCATCATTTCAACCTCCGATCTGATGTGCCGGATAAACTCATCTTCAAATTCACATGGGAGGGAATCTAAAAAATCCACGTCATAATAACCATCCCGAATGTACGGATTGATGGTAAAATAACCGACCCTGAAGGCCGTAAGGTTCTGAAAAAAATGCGTACCCTGACTGGGGTCGATGCGGTAATCATGCAATCCCGACTCAACAATCACCCGGGCTGCCGATATCTGTGGCCATTTTACAGGTATACCCAGCCAGGGGTCACTTGACCCCCAGCGACCGGGACCGATCAGGATATAATTTTTCCCCTCGGCCACAAACCGGTCATTGAGGCGTTCTATGCGCCTGGCAATCTCCTGGTTTTGTGATGCCTTGAATCCTGAAGGTTTCACATAAACCAGATCGGTCAGGTTACGGATTATTCCGTTTCCAAGAGCCGATGTTGAATATATGATCGATTTCTCAGGCTCAACCTCCTCGAGCTTAAACCGGATTGCCTCAGGAGATTCAACAATTGGACGAATTTGCAGAAAGTTAAAAACCGCCGGTGAACCCTCCGGAACATCAAGGTTAACAGCAAACTCAATCTCAATGGGATTGTTCATCTCCCTCTCACCCACCTTGAGCAGGGTTGAGAGAATATCGGCCAGCGGAAAGGTATTGTGCTTCAGGATTCTGTTGAAGGTTATCACCTTCTTACCTTCCTCCATCAGGTTTTCGCGGATAATATGGTTTTCAAAATCGGCAACAGAGGCAACAAATCTCAGCGATCCGTCACCTTCTGCATCCCTGATCTTTAGGTTGAGAATGTTGACCCCGTCATCCACAGAGGGTTTAAAATGGTCAGTGATCAGGTCGAGGGCGTAAAACTCCTTTTGCGTTTCCCGGAGGGTGCTCTCAAATGAAGAGAGCTGCAACACCTTACCCGGAAAACGCGGAGAAAACCTCAGAACCACCCCACCCTCAACAACCATCTTCCCCAAACCAAATGCGATCCTGACAATTCCATCCGAAGGCTTCTCCTGTCCCACCGGATAAAAATTGATCGACTGGGCAACTCCGGAAATGGTCGGATAGAATTTGTTTCCATATCTGGTTCCGCAAACCTCCTGCAGGATGATCCCCATCCTTTCAGCATCGATCACATTTTGTGTGGCTGAGAGATAGGTCTTTGAACTCTTGAAGTAGACCGATGCATAAACCGACTTGATGGCATCGGTCAGCATGTGAATCATCTTTTGCCTGTCAGATTCTGTTTTCGGAATCATAAAAGTCGAGTAGATTCCGGCAAAAGGCTGATAATGACTATCCTCAAGAAGGCTGGATGAGCGTATGGCAACCGGATTCCTGACCACTTTGATAAAAGCTTCAAGGTCTTTATAAAGCCTGACAGGTAGGGTAGCATTCACAAAACTGTTCAGAATCTGTTCGTCGGATAACCGGGTGCTCACGATGGGCCACAGATTGTTGATCTCCATGAACTCTTCAAAAACCTCGGTTGAAAGAACAACGGTTCTCGGGATGGTGACCAGAATTCCCGGCCATTTGTTGCTGAGTCCGTGCAGTTTAATAAACGAGTCAATAAAAGCCAGTCCCCTGGCCTTGCCACCCAGTGAACCGTCTCCGATCCTTGAAAACAGCATGTACTCATCGAAACGGCTCTTGTCAAAATTGGAAATGACCCCTCTGGCTTTTGAGAGGCGATAATCCGATATCAACTTGAATATATAGGCCCTACCCGCTTCAACCGAACCGAAGTCATCCAGACTTTTGTGCTTCAGGTGACTGCCAATCTGAAAAAAGGCCCTGGCATTCAACCACTTCGAAAAATCGTTGTTCACAAAGTGTTTCTTCAGTGATGATACCGGAATCTTCATGATGATATCCTGCAACTCCTTAAGGCTGGATGCCCTGGCAATTTCTTCTCCGGTATCGGGATCCCTGAAAATGAAATCTCCGAAGTTCATGTAACGAAGCATGAAATTCCGCAGCTCAATTTCCAGGGTCTTTGAATACTTATGTAAAAAACTTGCCTTCTGTTCTATTGCTTTTGCCTGATTGGTCAGTTCAGACGACTGAAGCAGAAAGGGCATGTAAGGATCCTCTTCTCTCACCATATCGCAAAGACGCAGGCCTGCTTCCGGGTCCTTTCTTCCATCCCGCTTGTAGGATATGTCAGAAATGATGCCCAACATGTTGTCTTTGTAGCGGGAAAAGAAATCCCGGGCCTGTTCGAAATTGGTTGCCAGAAGGATTTTGGGTCTGCCTCTCATCCTGAGCATGCGTTTGTGCTCGTTGAGTCCCTCCTGCATGAACGACTTCGACTGTTTGAAAACAATTTTGTACATGGCCGGCAGGTAGGAACTATAGTAGCGGATTGAATCCTCAACCAGCAGAATAACCTGGACACCAACCTTGTTGACGTCAAAATCAACATTCATCCGGTCTTCAATCAGCTTGATGATGGCCAGTAGCAGATCGGCATTTCCCAGCCAGGAGAATACATAATCAATGGCACTCAGATCTTCTTTCTCAAGTTTGATCGAAACCTCTCTTGAAAAATGCGTCAGCACAACGATGGGAATGGAGGGATATGATTTTTTGATCTTCTTGGAGAGAGCAAAAACATCCACTTCACCCACGCTTAGCATACTGATTACAAGATCGATGCTGTCATTCTCAAGAATTGTCAGTGCTGTCTTAGCAGTATCTGCATGCAAGAATACTGGAGGATAGCGGAGGCTCAGGGAGACATATTCATTGAAAATCTGTTCGTCAATTCTGCCATCCTCCTCGAGCATGAAAAAGTCATAGTTACTGCAAAGGATTAGTATCTTATATATACGCCTCTGCATGAGTGACTTAAACTCAGGCTCTCCTAATATCCCCTTTTCGATCATGCTATCTTCAATCATACCATTTCGTGGAATTAAACCTCGTCATCATGTTCATCATGGCAGGGCGTAAGGGTTTGTCCGATCTTGATCAGTGAACGTCGTTTCTTACCATCCATAACTATATCCAGCGGATACTCGAACCTGATATGAACAAAGTAGTTACCGGTGCTGATCACCTTTTGTTTTTGAAGGATCTCATAATTGATAGTGCTGTCGCCACCTGCGTGGACTGAAAAATAGCCAACATTCATGGAGGTTACATTATGAAAGAAGTGGGAGCCCTGTGAGGCATCCAGCGGAAAATCAGCCAGGTCGGTTTCAACAATGATCCGGGCATTT
Organism: uncultured Porphyromonadaceae bacterium; assembly: GCA_964351455.1. Taxonomy (GTDB): domain Bacteria; phylum Bacteroidota; class Bacteroidia; order Bacteroidales; family UBA12481; genus JAGHDB01. The sequence goes on along the minus strand of CAYGOU010000082.1, from coordinate 5,200 downwards.
GAGATTTGGGTCCACTTGACCGGAATGCCGATAAACCTGTCCCTCGAACCCCATCTTCCGGGACCGATGAGAACATAACGTTTTTTCAACTTGCGCATTTCATCATTGATCCTTTCAATCTCGACAGCCATCTCCTCGGTTTTCAATTTGTCAAATTTTTTCGGATCGAGATAGACCAGATCACAAATGCCGTTTACCCTTCCGTTACCCAGGCTCTTCTCTGCGTAAATGATGGTATGTTGCTTATCGGTTGGGGTGATTTCCACGTTAAAATCCTCATCACTTCCAACCATGGGTTTGATTTGAAGAAGGTAAAAATCAGCCTTTTGCGGCTTATCCGGTGTCAGTTCCACGGCATATTCAATTTCAACAGGGGTCCCCATCGCCTCGTGAACCACGTCGAGAATCACTTCAATGGTCTTCGCCAGAGGAATATAGTTGAATTGAAGAATGTTGGCAAAATTAATCACCCGGGGACCCGCTACGGACAGGCCAGCTTCAATCCTGTCATTATCCGGATCATAAACCGAGGCCAGGTGCTTAAGGGTTCCATGCTTTTCAGCCTCGGTGATTTCGATTCGGGCAAGTCCTGCCTCTTCACCATCCAGCAAATTTAGATCTGCAGCGGATAGATTGGCTGCATAAAAATAAACCTGCGAGGTTTTGAATTGATCCCTTAGAGCCTGGATCTGAATGGTCGGATACTTTGGTGAGAACCTCCATGCTTTCTCTCCTTCAACCACGTAGCGACCCAGTCCGACTGCGGCCACGGCGCAGCCGTCCTCAGGCTGCATATGAGCAACGGGGTAATAATTATATGACTGTGCCGTCCCGCTGATATGAGGATAATAATAATCGCCGTAGGCCGATCCAACCAGTTCCTGTATGATCACCGCCATTTTTTCCTCCTCAACCTTATAGTGTACCGCCTCAAAGTATGTTCGGGCTTCAGGCGAATAGGTTGATGCATAAACCATTTTGATTGCATCCTGAAGCTGTTCGAACCGCACCAGCTCATCGGGATGGGAATTGGGAAGAACATAGGTTTCAAAGATTCCGGCAAATGGATGCAGCAAAGAATCTTCAAAAATACTGGATGATCTGATGGCCATCGGTCGATTGATCATCTTGACAAAAACCCTTAGTCTCTTCTTCAATTCATAAGAGAGTTCTCCGGCCTTGAACTTTTTTCTGACCTCAAGGTAATCCTCTTCGAAGATAACCTGTCCGGCGAGGTTGTTTCTCTGAATAAATATCTCAAATTCATCGGTTCCGATGATGGCCGTACGCGGGGTTCTTATATGAATTTCGGGTAAGACCTCACTGAAATCAAGGTTGTTGATGAGGGTTGAAATAAAGGCAAGTCCCCTGCCCTTTCCCCCGAGAGATCCGGTTCCGAAACTAACGATGTTTCTCCAGTCGAGAATGGCATTCTCGAAAAAGTTAACCACCCTGCCTTTATCCTTATCCACCTGGTAGGTCTGGATGACATCGATGATGAACTCGCGTAATTCCTTGGGCGTATTGAAATCGGTAGCCTTGATGGGATTGATGATTTTTGCGAGGTGAATCTCGCCTCTTGCCATCAGCCACAATGAAAAGTGGTTTTTCAAAGCGTGGTACATTACCGAATCATCCGGAATGGTCTTCAAATGATCTTCAAAATCCCTCATCGACCTTGCAACCGCAATCTTCCTGCCGGCGTGATCGCGGTAAACGAAATGTCCGTAGCCCAGCGTATAGGTAATAAAGGTTTTCAGATCCTGCAGCAGGGTTTCAGAGTTTTTGTTCATGAAGGTGGCCCTGAGTTCTATCGCGGACTGGGACCAGGCAGGATCCGAGGACTGAAGGATGAGAGGCAATTCGGGCCGATGTGATTGTACATATCGAAGGAAACTGATTCCTGCCGTTTCGTCTACCTCGAGATTGCGCTTGAATTTAACATCAGATATAACACAGGCCAGGTATTCCTGACATTTATTGAAATAGTCAAGTGCCTGCTCATAGGTACTGGCCAGGAGTATCTTGGTGCGGGCCCGCATCCGGGATATTTTGTCAAGTTCATTGGTATTGGCCTCTGCAATCAATTCCTGGGTCTGCTCGAACACCAGTGTATACAACATCGGCAAGTACCGCGAATAGTACCGGATGCTGTCTTCGACCAACAGGATTACCCTGACCAGGCCCACCCGGGTATCATCCTCCAGGTTCACCTCATCCTCGAGAAGTTTAACCATGGTGAAGAATATTTTTGAATCACCGTTCCAGGTAAAAACCCGGTCGATGGATTCCAGGGCGGATTGCTGTTCTTCAAAGTATCCGACTTTTGAATTGTTATTCAGCAGGAGAAAAATCCGGAGGTTGGGGTATAGATTGCGGATCTTTTCAGCAAGTTTTAGCGGAGTACGGGTGTCGACTCCCACCATGAGCACCACAAAGTCAAAGGTTCTCTCCTCCATAATGGATAGAGCATCCTCAGAGGATGTGACCCCGGTGATTCTCGGCAGGGATGAGAGACTCAGGTGATAAATCTCGCCCATAGCCTGCTCAAAGAACCGGTCTTCGTTCTCCAGGATAAAGGTGTCATACAGGGTTGCGACCAGCAGGATTTCACTGACTTTGAACTTCATCAGGTCGTGAAAGATGTTTTTGTCGGCCGACTGCTTGTTCATGAATTTCTGAAGCAGCAGACGGCTATCCTTCATCGATTCTGTATAAACAATCCTTTTGTAACGATAATCCTCCTGTAACCTGGGGGTAAGAATTTCGGGTTTCGGCAGAAGCCCGTTCAGGTAGCCGGTAATCAGGCTGGCCAGGGTCCGGATCAGATTTCTTTCTTCATTCAGAAATGGGCCCTCATCTGCCTCCGGAAACTCCTCGGTATAAAAAACCTCGATAAAACCGGTTGAACCATCGGATACCGAAAAGACCTGTTTCTGCAACCAGCGGGTTGTCTGAAAGCGTAAACTCTTAAACTCCTTTTCTCGATAAACAATCCTGACACAGGTCTTTCGGGGGAATTGCCATCCCCTTGGTATCACCAAGGCAATCTGACCCAGCGTTTCTTCTGGCGGCTTCCCCTCAGAGATTACTGCAATGGTATGGTTGATGGTGGTAAGTTCCTTCAGTCGCTCCTGGTGCTCAGCCTGAAGTTTTTGAAAATCGGGATTATCAAGGGGATCTTGAATCATAGCAATGATATCGCCTGGATTAAAAATAGCAAGAAAGGTAATGCAAACAAAAAAGGAGGCTATGCCTCCCTTTTAATAAGATTATAATACTGTTATCTGACCTCCCAGGTGGATCCGGAATTCAAGAGATCATCCATACAGCTGATTCCTGATCTTTTTCCAACCTCCTCGACTTGTTTGGCCACTGCATCGTCGTAATGTCCATCGCGGCTGTAAGACCTGATAACACCAAGGGCAACAGGCATTGAAGGGTACTCCATATTGGCCAGGGAGAGATGAACTCCTGAGAATTCGGTATGCGCATCATGAATCAGCAGATCCTCTTCCGTGATCCCATTCTCACCCAGATTAACCACACTCAGACGGTTATTCTTCATGACCAACCCCTTGTCGCGGTTTTTACCGAAGATCATGGGTTTGTCATGTTCCAAAACGATCACCCTGTCATCGCGGTTCTCACGGTCGGCAATCTCGGCCCATATCCGGTCGTTGAAGATTACGCAGTTCTGCAATACCTCAACAACCGATGCCCCCTTGTGCATAGTGGCTTGAACCAGAATTTCTGTGGTGAGTTTTGGCAGGCTGTCAATGGCCCGGGCAAAGAAACTTCCATTGGCACCTATGGTCACTCCTCCCGGTTTGAAGGGTCTTTCAACCGTTCCGTAGGGTGAAGTTTTGGTGACCGTTCCCATGATGGAGGTTGGAGAGTACTGGCCTTTTGTCAATCCGTATATCTGATTGTTAAACAGGATGATGTTCAGGTCGATGTCTCTTCTGACCACATGGATGAAGTGATTTCCGCCAATGGCGAGGGCGTCGCCATCTCCGGTAATTACCCATACACTCAACTGGGGGTTGGCCACCTTGACGCCACTGGCAATAGCAGCAGCACGGCCATGAATGCCATGCACTCCGTAGGTGTTCACATAATACGGAAACCGTGAGGAGCACCCGATACCCGAAATAAATACCACATCCTCATGCTTGAATCCCATCTGGGGAAGGGCCTTGAGGGTTGCATTCAATATGGCGTGGTCACCGCAACCAGGGCACCACCTGACCATTTGGTCACTCTTGAAATCTTCAGGACTTAATTCCACAAAACTCATGACTATTCCTCCAGGTTTTTACGGATGGCTTGTTTCAGTTCATCAACGGTAAAGGGCAAGCCCATCATCTTGTTATACTGACGATAAGGCAACGCCGGAAAGTTCATTCTAAGGTAGTTTGCAAACTGACCAAGGTTCAGTTCGCAAACCAGCCTCTTTCCGAATTGAGAGAGGAGTTCCTGTGTATTGGCAGGAAGCGGGTTGATATAATGGAAATGAGCAAGGGCCAGTTTGAGTCCTTCCCTGCGCAGATCTTCAATGGCAGTTGCCAGGTGACCATAGGTTCCTCCCCAGCCGATGACCAGAAGATCGGCATCTTGATCTCCCTGAATCTCTAGATCCGGAATGTCCTTCACCACACGTTTCACTTTCTCTTCGCGATAAACGGTCATTTGATGGTGGTTCTCCGGAATGTACGAGACACCGCCTGTTCTGGGGTCCTTCTCAAGTCCTCCGACCCGGTGTTCAAGTCCCGGAGTACCCGGAATGGCCCACTGACGAACCAGCGTTTCGGGATCCCTTGTGTATGGCAGGTAATTCTCCGTATCAAGACGGGCATAAGGGGGTTTGATTTCGGGAAAGTCCTTCATGGAAGGAATTCTCCACGGCTCAGTTCCGTTGGCCAGAAAGCCATCGGTAAGCAAAATAACCGGGGTCATATGTTCAATGGCGATCTTGCATGCATAGAAGGCATATTCAAAGCAATTAGATGGGGTGGATGCGGCTATTACCACCACCGGAGACTCCCCGTTTCTCCCGTAAAGAGCCTGCATGAGATCGGATTGTTCCGTTTTGGTAGGCAAGCCGGTGGATGGACCTCCACGCTGCACATTGACTACAACGAGGGGCAATTCAGTCATAACCGCAAGTCCGATCGCTTCACCTTTGAGCGCCAGTCCC
>CAYGOU010000081.1:0-11261 GCA_964351455.1 uncultured Porphyromonadaceae bacterium | reverse complement strand
TTTCGACATATCCTGCATAGTCGTGTTCATCCTCAATGTCACCGAAAATTTTCTCCAGGATATCTTCGGTGGTTACCAATCCTGCTGTTCCACCAAATTCATCCACCACAACGGTCACGCTAAGCTTTCGGCTCAGCATCTGACTCAAGAGGCGGTTTGCAGGCATGGTTTCCGGCACAATGTGAATCGGACGAATCATGGAACGGATATCTGCGGGATGCGTGAATAGGTCGCTGTGCCTGACGTATCCTATGATGTGATCAATCTGATCATCGAAAACCGGAATACGTGAAAAGCCGGTTTCTATAAACTTTTGCTTCAATTCTTCAAGCGAGGCAGTGACCTCTATCGCTACCATGTCGGTTCGTGGAATCATACAGTCCCTCAGCTTAACCTTTGAAAAGTCGAGCGCATTTCTGAACAAGCGGATCTTTTGATCTTCGTCACCGCCGTTTTCCTGCTCATGGGCAGGCATCAGGCGGTCGAGTCTGGCCTGGTTCAGGAGGTCAGAGGGCCTGCTGATCTTGAGATACTTTCTTGCAGTCGTGTGAATCCATGGACTTGTGATCCAAAGAAGCAACAAGGCAAAAATAAGAAGAAGCCAGATAGACATGGTTGCTGGTTACTGTTTGCTGGTTTGGGATGTTTCGGTGCTGACCTTCATTGAACCGTGTGGTTTTCCAATGGCGTAGCGTGTAAAATTCTGGTCGGCCGTGAATCCGGATCCATTTGTGGTTCCGTCTGGCGTGGTAATGATCACAGGCTGGTCAGACCATAATTTCTCCTGTTTGCGGTCCCAGTAAAGAAGGTCAGTTAATAACTCCTGATCCTGCCTAAAGTTTCTTACCACCACCTGGTTTCGGGCTTCAAAGATCTCTTCTTTCTTCAGGAACACAGCGTTCTTGGCTGTCAGAACCGACTCAACCTCACCAAACTGATTAAAAAAGGTTGCAGTAAGGCCTTGTGGGAATTCGATTTGAGGGGGTCTTATGGTGTCGTCGGGAAACTCCTTTAACTCGGGAGCTTCGATCCTGATCCTTACGATGGCTGAATCAGAATAGATGATTTCCATCCCTGTGCCGTATGCTGCAGGAATCTCAGAGAGATTTGGCAATTCTGCGACTTTTTCAATGTTACGGCTGCATGAAATAAAAAGGGTTACTCCCAGAATTAGGGGAGTAACCCTTTTAAAAAATGATATACATCGGTTTTCTTCTTCCATGTCGACTTGCGCAGGACCAGGATCAGTTTTTGCGTGCGCGCACCTTGGTTGTTTCGTTTATCCATCCTCCCACCCGGTAAGTGTCACCATCCCGCATGGTGCGGAAGAAGATCACCTCGTTGTTGGGGAAATACTGACTATAGCTGTTAATCAGCTGGTTTGCCTCATCATTCACCTCAGGGTCAACACTCTTTGCCTTGATAAATTTGTCAACAGCGGCCCAGAATACGGTCGATTGCTCGAATTCGTCAGAAGAGATCTGGTTCCGTGCATCGATGTATAGTCTTCCTATTAAGATGTATGGTTTACCCCAGTTTTCTCTTGCTTCAATCGCTTTGAGTGCAAGGTTACGTGATTCCTGGTAATCCTTGTAATGGAAATACTTCAGGTAAGCCAGTTCGTAATACATGTCGGCAAGTTCCTTTGACCCCTCTCCAATTGCGATTGACTGTTTGAGGTACTGCGCCGCCTTCTCGTAGTCAGCTTGCCTCATGAAGAAGGCTGCAAGATTGTGGGCGGCATCGGCATCTGGTTCGAGTCTGAAGAGTTGCTCTGATGCATCCGAAAATATCCTGCTGTCGGTGCAGTCTGCCCTACGGAGCTGTCGGGTGATTTTACGCAGCCATTCGACGTCGTCCTTAAGCGCTGCAAATTTGGGTGAGTATAGATTTATAAGGGCTTCGCAGGAGGCGGCTCCTGAGGTCGAGAAAAACTGCTCAACGGTTTCAGCAGCCATGGTGAAGCCGGGGTCTCCCGGAGTCTCCCTGAGGTTCAGATCGATAATTTCCATTGAGGTTTCATAATCGGTCAAAACCTTTTCGGCATCAATTACCCCGTCAAGGAAAAGTTGACGTGAACATTGCATATACGTGGTGACAATCGCAGCCTGAGAAATCATTTTCATTTGCTTGATTGACTCTCCGAGATAATCGTAGGCATGGCTATAGTCCTCCTTTCGATATCTTAGGATCGTAATACCTTTAAGACCAAGAACATAACCTTCAGGGTTCCGAGGGTCATTGCCAAAATATTTGATTCTTTCGTCGTATACCCACATCAGGGTATCGATGAGGGTTTCGCGATGCACAGGGTTGGTCTCCGTATCTATGAACGACTGGTACATTTTTTCACCGTGTATCCAGAGATTTTTCGAAAAAGCAGGACAGATTGCAATGGTTTTCTTCCACCAGGGTAAGGCCTCAGCGTAGTTTTCCTGCTTATAGAACTCGAAGTAAAGGGAGTAGTTCTTTAAACATTCGTTGGGATCACTCCCCATTTTTGTGTCGGCACCTTGTCCGTAGGCTGCCGCTGCCAACCCCACCCATCCCAGCATCAGTGCAAAAAATTTTGCTTTCATGATCAATATCTGTTAATCGTTGTCAGTTGAATCTTCTTTTTTCGAACCAGTATTCGTGTAATGTAAACTGAACGGTTATTTGTCCGTAGCTTTCCCGTATCAGGCTATTGGATACTGTCCCTCTTTTCCCCACTTCCATTGATAAGTTGAGGGAGGAGAAAGTTCCGCGCCGGTTTCGGTCGGCTATCGGTAAACCTATACCAAAAGTAATGCCAAACTCCTGAAGTTGAGATCCTCTTAGTTGAATATGGGATTCACCGTATCGAAATCCGGCACGATAGCGCACCCGTTCCATGTACCTTGTAAGAGAGCGGTAATTTGGAGTATACTCCATGCCCACAATCACCTCGCGGCTGGCAGCCATTGAATCCCTGACTCCAAGAAACGCTGCCTTTGACCAATCAAGCGTCCGGTAGTCGATTCCGGCAAGGTAATGGTTCTTCTTTCCGAAACTCATTCCGGCACCCCAACCCGATGGAAGTAGGGTTCTGTTGGTTGGATTTACCTCGTAAAGCAGTGTGTCACTAATGCTGTTTCCGTAGGTGGTAACGAGCTGACGGGATTCTGTTTTGATATCTGATGCAAGTTGTCCGGTTGCTCCAAGGGTTATGAAGTGGGAATTTCTTAGCGGGATATTGACCTGTGCTCCATAGCTCAGGTGGATGTCTCCCAGAACTGCGGTCTGAACCGAGGCGGTGCTGAAATACATTGAATCGGAGGGGAAGATGATGGCCTTGCTGTGGTTGATCGGACCGAAGAGATAGGAGAAGGTTGCACCCACACTGACGTACTTGACGGGTGAAATGGCTGAAGAAATAAAGAAACGACTGACGCCACCCGTGCCGGTGAAGTTTGAATAAATGGTTCCGATGGTGGGGTGCTCTTCGCTGTCACGCATTGTATATCCAACTCCACTGTAGGGTACTATTCCAAGGCTTGCTTTCCACCAGCGTGTAACCGGAAAACCCATCGCCAGGTATGAGAAACCGAGGTTGTTATTGGTCTTTCCCGCTGATGAGCTGGCAAAATGCGAAATCCGGTTAAAACCGCCAAGTTCAAACAAAAAATTGGTTGAGTCGATTCTGCTCAGGCTTGCGGGGTTGGCCAGGTTCAGGCTCAGAGAATCGTTGATTCCGATCCCAAGGTGCCCCATTGCAAGGCTTTTCCCTGTCGAATTTGCCAAAAGTGAACCAATACCGAACCTTGAATAAGGAGAAGAGGTGAGATTCTGTGCCTCAGCAGCACTCCCTTCCATCATAAACAAGACAACCATCCCGTAAAAACCAAGATGGATAAAAGTCTTAGATTTCTTCATGTTTCATAATCCCTGAGCCCGTAACTAATTCATTATGAGAAAGAATGCAGTTGAGCCCGTTTAAAACCAAATTTGGTTCCACAAATATGGTGTTTTTTAGCTTTCCGGTCAAGCGCGGAGCATCCCCTCCGGTCAAAATAACAGCCAATCCGTTGTATTTGTTTTTCAGCGAGTTGATATAGTTGTCAACCTCGTATATCATTCCCATCAACACCCCCGACTGGATCGCTTCAGTTGTACTTTTTCCAATTAGTGGGGGATCATCTTTAGGATCGACCAGCGGAAGGCGTCCGGTAAACTGATTGAGTGCCTTGAATCTCATCATGAGTCCCGGCGAAATAACACCCCCCTCAAAAATACCCTGGTCATTAACCAGATCCATAGTCAGTGCTGTTCCTGCATCCACAACCATCAGATTCCGGTGCGGATAAAGTGCCCAAGCTCCTACTGCCGCTGCAATCCGGTCCTTTCCCAGTGTCGCGGGTGTTTTGTAATCGATCCTCAGTGGGAGGGGTATGCCTGTAGTCAGTTCTAACAACCTGCAACCGGGTTTTACCAGAAGGGTATATACCTCATCGGGGACATCCCTGACCGAGGATAAAATCGCATTCCGGATGGCAAATTCCTGAATCAGTCGCCCGATCGCTTCAGGATGCCACCCTTCATGACGGGAATAAGATTCTATCCGGCGACCGTTGAAAATTGCCAGTTTTACCGTACTGTTACCCGCATCAATGATCAGGTTCAAAATCAGTGTTCTTTACCAGGCAGCAAAGATAAAAATTGTTTCTACCCGAGGATGATGCGCATTTCAGTTCCCTCACCCTCTTCAGAGATGACCCGGATGGAGTACCCGTGAGCATCCAGGATCTTTTTACAAATACTCAGGCCCAGACCGGTTCCCTTTTCACCTTCAGTACCAAAGGTGTAATACTTCTCATATTCAAGAAAAAGCACCTCCTGCTTCTCTTTAGGAATTCCAACTCCATTATCGGTGAGCCTTAGTACTTGTATGCCACCCTCGGTTCCGGCCAAGAAACGGATTCTGCCTCCGCGAGGTGTGAACTTGATGGCATTTCCAAGAAGATTGTTGATGACCTGTGAAAATAGTGTGGGATCGGCATCAAGTTGAAAGTCGTCTGTGATGTTATGCTCAAACCGGATCTCCTTCTCCTTCAATCTTGCCTCAAACTGGGTCATGGTAAGTTTCAGAATTTCGGCAAGGCTTACTCTCCTGATAACGGGCACCAGCTTTCCGGTATCGAGCCGGGTCCAGTTCAGCAACTTTTCAAGATAATCGAGCAGGCGTTTGGATTCTTCGTGTATATATCCCAGGAATTCGGAGTGCTCATCCCCAATGCTCCCGGTGAACGAGGGATCTTCGAAGAGATAATCGAGGGCAGAAATGATGCTGATAAAGGGGGATCTTAGATCGTGGGATACGATCGAAACAAATTGGTTCCGGGTTTGCACCAGCTCCCTGGCGAGTCGCTCGGATTTCTGTACCTCCTCCTTTTCAAGATGAACCATCCTGGCTTTCTGGATCAATCCGGACTGCGACTCCTCCTCTTCCAATTTGCGTATGACCAGGCTCCAGCTATCCATTGAGGGAATCCACCATGCCCTAAAGTGCCATTCTGATTGCTGAGCATTCTGCTGGGTCCAGATTTCTGAGGCGACTGGTTTCATAACCGCGGTTTCCCGCTGGTCGATGAAAACCTCAAGGTATGGGAACATCCGGATCAGATCTTCCTGGGAAAAACGTTGCTGGGGGGCAGGAAAAAAATGAGAGGTCCATTCAGGCCATGAAATGGTAGGACTGAAATGAGCATTACCCTTGAAATCAAGCACTGCATATCCAAGATGCCCTAAAATACGGGCCATTTTGACCGGAGGAGCCGAGGATTCAGCGAGTGCATCCAGATTTCTGTCCTGGAGCGACGCCCTCATTCCGTTTACCGTTGGGGTCTTATCTTCCATAATCACCCAAACCAGTTTTCCTGCATTTACAAGGTGAATGTCCCACCAGCTGCCCGGATGAGTTTCAATATTTGGCAGGATCAGGGTCTTTTCGCCCATTGGGAAGATCCCTGCAAAAACCGGGTGAAACTGATGCAGTGGGGCACCAACAACAGGACGGGTTAACCCTGTTTCAGACCGGTAACCCGCCAACGACTTTACCACTCCATTTGTGTCAGTCATCAGCGCAGAATAGCGCCGGTCAACAATAGCACGGCTTTCAAGGTAGTGCTGAAGTATATCTAGGTTGGCTTTCATCAGAGCATGCTCACGGCAAGTTCGCTGAACGCTTTTTCTACTCCGGTGCCGGTCAATGCACTGGTCAGAATCCAGGGCCATCCCAACTTGTTGAGGTGGCCCTCCACCTTGTCAAACTCCCATAGTTGGGTGAGGTCGCACTTGTTTACAAGTATTATGAATGGTTTATCTGCCCCGATGTGCAGATCGGCAAATTGTTTTAAAGCAAGCAGGTTTTCGAAAGTCGACGCCCTGGTTCCGTCCATTACTAAAAAATACCCTGAAGATCCCTTAAGGTAGCTTGCAGGTATTTTCTGAAAGGTGTCTTCTCCATGTATGTCCCAGATCAAAAGTGTTAACTGGGTTCCATTCACCTCCAACTCCTTCTGTTCGATCTTAACCCCGATAGTGGTCAGGTAACGATCAGAAAAGATGCTGTGTACAAACTGCCTGACCAGACTGGTTTTTCCAACGGCGTAAGAGCCCAGCAGGCAGATCTTCTTCTTGATCATTGAGGGGAGTTTTCAGTGAGGGCAAAGATAAGATCTTTTTGCAAGCCATCATTTAGAAGGGTATCCTGTCTGACCGACCAGAAAGTTCGGTATGAGACCTGGGTGAGGTCACCTGGCAAGAGTTTCAGAAACTTGTTTGCCCGCTCAAGTGCCAGCTTAATGCCCTCATCAGAACTTGGTGTACTGTCAGTCATGCCGACAATTGAAAGGGTCCATCTCATTGTCAGGATGCGGCTTAGCCGGTCGAGCCATGCCAATTGCTGGTTGAAATGGTTGACCAGGACATCATCGGATTCGAAAAGATCGGTGGTTTCGCTGATAAACCTAAAAGAGGTCCGGTAAACTTCGTCTCGAATCTCTTTTATCTTTTCCTCTTCGGGATTGTATAGTCCTGACATATCAACCGGTGGATCAGGAGGGAGCTGACCTGCACTCTTTCTGAAACCTGTGAGCCATTCCCATTGAGCAGCTCCGTATATCACGATCTTGTTCTGCATAAAAGACACCTTCACCTCTGGGGGGATTGAAAACTGCCTGCGCATGCGCTTAATGAGGATCTCCGGGTCGGCAGATACATAAGGAATGGTCTTGATTTTGACTTTATTCGGTTTTATTTTGTATTTGACGGCCAGGGTGCCAGGATCTGCTGCAATCGGATCGATCAGCAAGGTTGCCCTGAAGGTATTCCACGACCTGGCCTCTCTGACCAGGACGATACCGGGGGTTTCCTCAAGTTCCCTTACATAACGGTTCCAGCGGCTTCCCGACTGAATTCTGAAGAACAAAAATGTACTGAGAGCCAGTAATAAGAAAATCAACAGCTTAACTACCGGTTGAGCCAGGGCTCTTTTAAATTTTCCCAAAAATCCACTGTTTTCTGGTCCAATTCTGCCTGCAATTCCCAAAGATGCATCTGATTCACCCTTTTTTCTTTTCTCCTGACTGGTGAGACATTGTTCAAGGAGCGGTCTAACAAGCTCAAAAGGTGTTGTATCACCTGAGAATTTGGTGAGGTCTTCGTGGTAGTCGCGGTGAATCTGTTCTACTGTTTCTGTAAGCTTGTCCCTCAGTTCAACGGGCGCCTCTCCCCGTATTACGGCGGCAAGAATCATGTAGGGTCCCCCTTCGATCCACACCGATTGCGATCCAACCTTGATTTCATGCAACTCCTCCGTTTCCTCAACCTGGAATGAATCTCTTGCAAAATCGCGGATGGCAGACAGCATCGCCGAAATCATGTCTGATTGCTGTTCGATGGCATGCTTATGGCTGGCTTGTCTGAGCAGCAGTGCGGTCTCTTTGTGAATCAGGAAAACATGTTCAACCCGGTATAACAGTGCATTTTTGAGCAGGATCTCCCCGTATGACCGGCCTGTGACCATCGCCTGGATTCTCCATTGGATGCTTCTTGGCGATAAGCTCTCACGGCTGGATTCGTTGATTTGCTGCACCAGTTTCTTCATGGCATCCTGGATGGCCTTCCGGATAGCCGGACCCATGATTGGGAAAATGATGCTTGAAAGCACCTGGATGTTGTTGGTTACCGAATAGAAAAGAGATTTTTCAACCAGCGGGTATTGCGCCCTGGCCAGCTTATCCTCAGTCTCAGTCAGGCGCTTGCCCGCCACTCCGGTGGGTACAGCCTGAAATGGGACTTCAGGATCCTCTTTTTGCAATCCGGGGGTCTCCATTCAATGGTTTTAATCCTTTCCGGCAGAAAGAAAGGTTGCCATATCGGTTAGAAGGGCAGAGAGTTCCTGGCGGCTTACATTGACGGTGCGGATCTCATTTCGCGCCTGTGCAACTTCTTCCTCAAGCGAGGAGATTCGTTCGCCCAGTTCAAGGGCCAATCGGTTGGTGATTTCATGGAGCTGACTGTGGAGAATCTTGATTTCTTCCATCAGTTTTTCATGCTTATCATGATGATCCTGTTCGATTCTCAGAATGTCCTCCCGGTGCTGCTCTTCAAGGCTTCCGATGCGCTGGCGGAACTCTTCGATCAGCCGGCCAAACAGAATATCCCTTATCTTATCCAGATTCTCTCCTTCAGGTTGTACGGGGTGCTGATTGCTCATGGTGCTTATTCTAATAGGTTAGCTCATAAAGATATTCAAAGAATTGATTAAAAATCAGTGCCTCCGGTTAGCCAGTTGAGTGAAAACCTCATAAAATACATCTGGTAGATATCATATTCACCCACCTCAAAATATATTCCAATGCTGCCATCATTTGCTGAGCAAAGTGCTGAATAGGCAGAGTGCCCATCGTAAATACTTCTACTGACCGGCCAGGTGGCCCCCTCATCATAACTTAGCAATACGCTTACGTTTCTGCGCGAGTCGGCAAAGGGGATCGAATGAAGCAGCCTGCTACGATAGGCTCCCTGGTTTACCGACGAATAACGGACCAGGTCGCCATTGCAAAAAGGATCCAGGAGCTCTGGCTTTTCAAAAGGAATTCCCCAGGTGATTCCCTGGTCATTTGAGATATTAAACCATCGTGCGCCCCGATGCCGTATGCTCATGAGAACCCTTCCGTCATCCAGTTCCACCAACTTGGCCTCATCGCCGGCCGGGTCAGCGCAGTGTGTTGACACCTCCCAGGTCTTTGCGTTATCATCAGAATACATCACATAGTTAGAAATCCTGTTGTCAGATTGCTCTCTTACTGCCATTACCGCCATGAGCCTTCCGCTTTTCAGCTGCGTGGCTGCTCCCGAGCTGATAAAGGCAGCCTGCCAGTTTCTGGTTATGGGGTTGGTGCAACCATGACCGTAGATCTGCGTGGTAATCTCACGGGGTTCGTTCCAGTTGACGCCATGGTCTTTGCTAACCGACTGAAAGATTCGTATGGGTTGATCAGCAGTCGATTGAAACAGTCCTGGTCCGGCTGCAAAAAGACACACAATATCTTCGTTGAGCTGATTTACCACCAAAGCCGGGTCGCCGAACCCGGTTTCTGTGTCTTTTCCTGCGATCATGAGCGGTTCGCTCCACGTTTTCCCCAGGTCGGTGCTCCTTCGAATCATGACGTCGATGTGGTTTGGAAGATCTGTCGATCCTGTCCATCTGCGGTCGGTTGCTGTTACCAGCGACCCGTCCATGGCATTAACAATGGCCGGGATCCGGTAGCTGAGTGATCCCATGTCTCCCGCCGAAAACAGCAGGGTACTGGTTAAAAGGATGACCCGGGGAGATGAAGCAAGGTGAACCGGTATAGACTCAGCTCCTCCCAGGGAGTATGAAATCACCTTTGCCCCGATGTAATTACCTTCAAGGGCGTCATCTTTCAGATCCGTCGTAATCCAGATCCAGTTGTCCCCCTGATCAAGAATCTGCCTTCCGTGAAGCCTGATTTCTCCCGATCCTGGTTTTTGCTTGTCAAAGAGAATGGCCCGGTCGTTATGGTATCTTTCAGACTCACCACAAAAGGATACTTTCACGGCTTCAAGATCATCCGGATTGGTGGTGCCATGGAGGGTTAATGTGATGGATGTCAGGACTGGACCCGGAGCATCTGCCTTGATGTTGAAGGCTAACAGACGTTCATTAAGATTACCTCTGCCTGCCGGCAGGGTGGTGGTGACCAATGGGGTGTAAGGTGGGGTTTGAGCGCCTGCCGGCTGCATCAATAAGTAACTCAGCAAAACTGCAAGCATCAGAATGGGAGTGTTTTTGCATCTTTTCATGATGCAGGTCAAGTTAGCAAAAGGTTAATAAAAGGAAGCTGGAGAAATCAATGTTCTCCAATTGAGCTGAGGATGGATAAAGCCTTCGTTACCTTTGAAACGGCGGTAAAGGTCATGGTCAACTTACCGTTGGTTTCGCGCATCTGGCCTGAGTGTGGGTTTTGCTGAACATAACTGAGTACCCTGCCGAATTCCGGTGACTGGTAAAAGCCTGATTCTGGGTCACCTACAAAGTATAGCACCATCTTTTCATTTTTCATCATGATGCGTTCAACTCCCAGCGACATGGCGATCCAGCGAAGTCTGACGACCTCTGTGAGTTGCAGGCTCTGTTCCGGAATCGGGCCAAAGCGGTCGGCAAGCCGTCGGGTAAAATCCTGTAAAGCTTCTTCATTACGGATCTCATCCAGTTCGCGGTAGAGCCGGATACGCTCGGTGGTGCTTTCAATATAAGAGTCCGGAAAGAGGAGCTCCAGGTCTGAATCCACTGAAGTGTCAGTGACAAAGGGTGACGGGGGGGTATGAAGAGTTCCCATTTTAACCCCTTTAACGACTTCAGTCCTTTCTGTCTGGTCTGCCTTTCCCTCGCTCCAATCTTCCCCGCCGGTACTTGAGGCGCGCAGTTCCATCAGTGCCTCATTGAGGATTTTCTGGTAGGTTTCAAATCCGATGTCGGCTATGAAGCCACTCTGTTCAGCTCCCAGAAGATTGCCGGCGCCCCTGATGTCAAGGTCCTGCAGGGCGATGTTAAATCCAGCGCCCAGTTCCGAAAATTCTGCCACCGCCCTGAGCCGGCGACGTGCCTCGGGGGTCAGTAAATGCATCGGAGGTGCTATGAGGTAGCAGAATGCCCGCTTGTTCGAGCGGCCCACTCGCCCGCGAAGCTGATAGAGCTGCGCGAGCCCCATCTT
>CAYGOU010000080.1:775-11474 GCA_964351455.1 uncultured Porphyromonadaceae bacterium | reverse complement strand
CCCCTGAAACGCCTGAACTGCATATTTTTCATGTTGCAAACTATTTTTGTCCTGTTACAATTGGAACATAGCCGATTTCAAAACCTGCCGGTGGTTGAACGATCAATTCGGGATCCAGGGAGACCAGGGTTCCGGTGCTTGGAGGATCCATGTATTCTGTGTCGATTCTCCATTGGGTATGAATTTTTTCAACAAGCGACTGCAACTGCTCCCTTTTTTCGGCGCTCCAGTCAAACTGTTGCAGGGATGGCTGATCGATGAACCGGTACCAGCAGAAGGTTACGGTTGAGCCGTCGGCCAGGGTGACACTCTGAGGCTCTGAGGCAGGACCGGGATTTGCCCAAGCGCCGGCATCCGGGGATGTGTAGGGTTCACCTCTTTCTGCTAGCGTAAACTCTTTTTCAGCGAGTTCCGGAGGCACGGCATCAACAGAAACCGGTACTCTTTTGCCGTCACCCACCTGCATATAGTATTGCGGAAAGAATCCTGCCTCAGTTACTTCATTCTCTTGCCATTGCATGCCAAAGACATGGTTCCCGAACACTTCAGTTTTAAATATGCCTTCGATATTCTCAAGAAGGACCCCTTCTTGTTTAAACACCGGCATTTTGGTAAATAAATCGGGTTCCCAGGTACCCTGATCATTGAATTTCCCATCGAAGGATCCTGCACTGTTTCGCCAGGTCTTAAAGGGGTTATAGATGGCATCTTTCGAGTAGTATCTGACATCCTGGACAAGCACAGTTTTCCCGCTTGCATCAACAGGATACTTCATGCGGGGTATTTTATAATAAACCGTATCCCCGGTACTTTTCGCAACGATTTTGGGAACGGTGTTGATTTCAATGGCACCACCACCCATCTCAGCGGGCCTGGCATCCATTCCCCGACCGTAGTCAGGTTTGTAGTCCTTTGAGATCTTGCTCCAGGTTTCCGGAATGTAATAGGCAACGGGACCCTTGAAATTCAAGGTATTCAGAAAGAGGGTCCAGCTCTGATCTCCGGTAGGCGGAGGTCCTTCGATGGCATCTGTCATCGGCAGGGCCATCCATGCATACCCAAGGAACTGTCCGTCGGGATTTCCAATGAAGGTGAATCCATCCGGAGGCACAATGATTCTGTTGCTCAGCTGTGCGATGCCCATTTTATCATCGTCCAGGGGTGTGGCGCTTCGAAAGAAGCCCCAGCCGGGAGATCCGATTTCAAAATCATAACAGCTTGAAGTTGCATTCATGCTGAATTTAGGGGGACCGTAGCGGAACCGGTTACCGGCCCAATATCCTACGCCCCCTTCAATGGTCTGGAAAACTGCGGCATAGGTAGGAGCGCGTTCATCCCAATTATCCCTGGCATAGGTTCCGACGGGACAAAGCGGGAAATCAACATCAGAATTTTCAGGCGCGACCCAGGCGCTGGGCAATCCTATCTGAAAATTTGCCAGCGGTTGATCGATCAGGGGCCACACGGCGGTGTAAAAGCTTATTCCGGCCCGAAATCCTTCGGGATGATCGGTTGTGCTGTAATGAATATACCCGTGCAATCCACCTGATGTTTCTGTAAGTTCAAAACGGACTCGGTTTTCGGTTTTGCAGGCAGAGCACAACAGGATCAAAGGCAGCAGGAGCGACAGGAGGGAAAGATTCGTTCGTGACATAAAGTTTTGTTTTAATAAACCATGTGTATCCATCGAAATTAAAGGCTCCAAATTTTAATCAAGCTATGGTTTTAATTCGAATAATTTATCTGTAAATCAACAGGTTGCTAAAATAGTATATGCTTATTCTGATATAGTACATAACTGCAAATGGGTCATGATAAACAATAAAAAGCCAAGGGGAACTCCCTTGGCTTTTTATGCGGAAAAAGTTTTGCTATATGCTATAATAGTGAGTAGGATACGGCAATACCTACAGTAACAACCGATGCCATTACCATAAGTTTGATGAGGATGTTAAGGCTGGGGCCAGAGGTATCCTTTAAAGGATCGCCCACTGTATCACCAATTACTGCAGCCTTGTGCGCCTCGGATCCTTTACCGCCGAGGTTTCCTTCCTCAACGTACTTTTTGGCGTTATCAAATGCGCCACCGGCGTTGGCCATAAATACAGCCATAGCAAAGCCGCTGGAGATGGTTCCGATAAGCAGTCCTGCAATACCAGCCACGCCAAAA
This sequence comes from uncultured Porphyromonadaceae bacterium, assembly GCA_964351455.1. Classification (GTDB taxonomy): domain Bacteria; phylum Bacteroidota; class Bacteroidia; order Bacteroidales; family UBA12481; genus JAGHDB01. The sequence goes on along the minus strand of CAYGOU010000080.1, from coordinate 9,304 downwards.
ACAAGGCCAACCGCAACGGGAATGATTAGCGCGATGAGTGACGGCAGCATCATCTCCTTCTGGGCACCCTTGGTTGAGATTTCGACGCAGCGTGCATAGTCGGGTTCAGCTTTGCCTTCCATAATGCCAGGAATGGACTTAAACTGGCGGCGAACCTCCTCAACCATTTTCTGAGCAGCACGACCCACCGCGTTCATAGTGATTCCGCTGAACAAGAAAACTGCCATAACACCAAGCAGGAGACCTGTGATTACTTTAGGACTCATCAGGTGGATTTCGTAATGGTTTATGAAGTCAATAAATTCAGCATCAATTGCAGGGACGCCATTGATCAGCTCGTTCGGCTTATTGAGGAACTGAACGAACATCATTTTTATCTCCTCAAAGTATGATGCGAGGAGCGCAAGGGCGGTAAGTGCTGCGCTACCGATGGCAAATCCTTTGCCAGTAGCAGCTGTAGTATTGCCAAGAGCATCGAGAGCATCGGTTCTCCGGCGCACCTCAGGTCCAAGGCCGCTCATCTCAGCGTTGCCACCTGCGTTATCCGCGATGGGTCCGTAGGCATCTGTGGCAAGGGTAATGCCAAGCGTGGAGAGCATACCTACCGCTGCAATACCAATGCCGTAGAGGCCGTAGTTTAGGCTTGATGCGCTAAAATCGAATCCGGATGAGAAGCCAAAGGCAAGGGTAATAGCAACAACAATAATGGCAAGAGGCATAGCTGCAGATGTCAGTCCGGTTCCAATACCGCTGATAATTACAGTTGCCGGGCCTGTACCGCCGCTCTCAGCAATTCTTCTGGTAGGACGGTACGCCGAAGCGGTAAAGTACTCGGTGGATTGTCCAATTCCAATGCCAGCCAGAAGGCCAACAACAATGGATGCCCAAATACCAACATATCCGGGAATACCCAGTACCATGAGTATGAGGAATGAGGCAATAATGATGAGTACTGCGCTTATGTTGACACCGAAGCCGAGTGATTTCAGAAGTTGCTTCTGGGTTGCACCCTCTCTGGTTCTAACCAGGAAGATGCCTATTATTGAGAGGAGGGTACCAACAGCAGCAATGAGCATTGGTGCAATAACCGAGCTGAGCTGGATATCCGTACCATGATCCATGAATGCAGCAGCTCCCAGAAGTGCGGTGGCAAGTATGGATGCGGCAAACGACTCAAAGAGGTCGGCTCCCATACCGGCCACATCGCCCACATTATCGCCAACGTTATCGGCAATGGTAGCAGGGTTACGCGGGTCATCTTCAGGAATACCGGCCTCAATCTTACCAACAAGGTCGGCCCCCACATCTGCAGCTTTGGTATAAATCCCCCCACCCACACGGGCATAAAGAGCCTGGGTTGAAGCACCCATACCGAAGGTCAGCATAATGGCGGTAATGGTCATGAGTTTATATCCTTCAGGGAGAGCGCCAGAATCAACGAAATGGTTCAGGACAATGAACCACAGGGATATGTCGAGCAGCACAAGTCCAACAACCACAAGTCCCATAACGGCACCGCTGCGAAATGCTAGTCTGAGTCCACTGTTGAGAGAATTCCTGCAGGCATTGGCAACCCTGGCTGATGCAAAAGTTGCAGCTTTCATCCCAAAGAAACCTGCCAAACCGGAGAATGTACCCCCGGTAATAAAGGCGAATGGCACCCATTTATTCTGAATCCCAAGGCCGTACGCCAGAATTGAGAAAAAAATGGTGATAACAATAAACGCTATGATTACAACTTTGTACTGCTGCTTTAGGTAGGCACCAGCCCCCTTGCGAACGTAAGCAGCAATCTTTTTCATCTTATCGGTTCCTTCATCTGCCTTCATCATTTGGGCAAAGAACCACCAGGCGAAGCCTAACGCTAGTACTGAAGCTGCTGGAACTAACCAGAATAGTGAGTTTTCAATCATTGTTTTGAATTTTTCAGTGCAAACGGACAATTTTAGCTTGCCAAAAGTACAAATTTCATCGGATTTCAATACTCCTATGCTAAATGCCAGGGGTTCTATATCATGTTTATCGTCAAACCGCCGATAGAGCTCTATTGCCCAAGATTTCATATTTTGGTTGCTTCTTTTAAATACTATTCCTGTGAGAATTATGCGATTATTAAAATACTCCCTTTGGGTAGTTCTTTTCTTCTTTGCGGTTGAAACAGGCAGATCGCAATCAAGTGGTTTAAAGCCCGAAATTCTGCGTTATGAATCATTTGTGTGGAAATCTGAGATTCCTGATGACTGTCCCTTCGGAAGATCCGGATCCTTCACTGGGGTCAGGTTTTTGGGAATCAAAAGCGGCTACCGTTACGGGGATACCTGGTACCCGACCTGGGCGGAGAACGACACCTTATATTCACCCTGGACCGACGGTAAAACAAAACGGCTCGACGGGTACACCGACTGGTCGCAATCCTGGGTTGATCCTGTTCATATCACTACCGGCCAGGGAGTTATTATTGGCGATGATCCGCTGACCATGACCGCCTACAGCATTGGCCTTGATAAAAGTTCGCCCGCCGCACCCTATAAAGGGCGTTATCCCTGCGGATCTCTGATATACAACGGGGTTTGGTATTACGGCACCTATTGCCTTGGTCCTGATGACAACGCAAAATATGGCGATCTGAAGGTCAACTGGCCATGGATCGGTCCTTTTGTTGGTTTCAGGACCTCAAAAGACTATGGACACAGCTGGCGGGCATGTCCGCATACTCCTGAAGAACCCCTGTTCGGTGAAACCGGCATGTATGGTTATCCGGTGAAGATCGGCGCTCCCCATTTTGTGGATTTCGGGAAAAACATGGAGCATTCTCCGGATGGAAAGGCCTACCTGGTTGCGCACGGGGCCGACACGACCGATACCAAATGGCGCTTCTGGAATGCAAGCTGGATTACAGGCGACCAGGTTTACCTGATCAGAGTGACCCCATCTGTTGAAAACATCAACGATGCTTCGAAGTATGAGTTTTACGGCGGGAAGGATGATTATGGCAAACCTGTTTGGTCAAATGACTTTAAACAGATTAAACCCCTGCTGGAGTGGAACAACAACATGGGTTGTGTGACTATTACATACAATGCACCGCTTAAGAAGTATCTGATGTGTGTAACAGACGGCGGAAACACGGTTTCAAAAATGAACACCTATATCCTTGAATCCGACAGGATTGACGGGGACTGGAAAATCATCACCTATATGAAGGATTTCGGGGTGCAGGCCTATTTCGTCAACATCCCCACAAAGTTCATCAGTAAAGATGGCAAGCAGATGTGGCTACTCTATTCCGGAAACTTTTCACTCGATCCCAATGGTCAGGGCTGGCCATCGGATCCTCCCGGCAGCCATTATGGGTTGTGTTTTCAAAAAATCGAATTAATAAGCAACAAGCCTTAATATTATGAAACGACTGCACCTTTCGCTCCTTTTGTCTCTCTCCCTCTTCGTCATTCAGCCTGAGGTTCGCGCCCAGCTGCTCGGAAACCGCTATTTCACCCTTGCCACGGTGGTCAGGGTGAACCAGATTGAAACCTCACGTGAGGGTGCTCACGGAGCGGATGAATCGGCCATTCACACTCCGGTTGAGGCCAGACTCTTCCGCGAAACCGTTGAACAGGCCTGGCCCGGCGCCCGGATAACGTGGGCATTCAGCTGGCAGGCCCTGAAAGATCAGAGGCCCAATTATGCGGAGATCAAGAAACTGGTGGTGGCCTACCATCATCAGTACGGAGATGAAATCACCTTCATTCCGGGTGGCTATTTTGCAAACATGTACAATTCACGCGAGCAGGTGAACCTCGATCTGCATGAAGGACTGAAGATGGTTTCAGAGATGGTGGGCAACGGTTACAGGCCCCAGGCGGTTATTGCAGGATTTTTGTCTGCTGAAAACCTGCGCTACCTGGCCGAAGAGGAGGGTATTCATGTGTGCCAGGGCAACATCTGGAGTCAATATGCGATCGACAACGGAGACGGTGAAGGCTCAATTTGCTATCCATATTATCCCTCGCTTGAACACTTTTGCAAGCCGGCCCGGGGAGAGGATGATTTCATCGATTGCGTTAACCTGGATGGCTGGACCATCGATTTTATGAGTGCCATGTATCCCGGAGGCAGGAGAATAGATGGTGAATGGTGCGGAAGCCGCCAGGGGGTGGGACCGATCGAAACCGTCATCCGTCTCGGAACAGAAAGGGGAACCCGCGAAATGCTGGCCGTTACAGCCGCTCACTTTGACCAGGGATTCGAGCTGAATAATTTCGGCTGGATCACCTGCACCTGGGAGCTGGGGCTCGTTGAGGGCCGAAAAATATGGGATTACAAAGGGCGAAACGGACTCGACGGAATGATCATCTGGTTGAGTGAGCTGAGAAGGCGCTGGCCGGAAGCCCAATGCATCACCCACGGAGAATTTGGCATGCTCTTCAGGGAGCAGTTCAAAAACAACGACGCACTCAATTACCGTTTTGTGCAAAAGGGAACCGGAATTTGCGGATCTGATCCCAACCTGGAGATCCGCTGGTTTATGAACGGCGACTTCAGACTTGCCCTCCTGCAGGATTGGAAGAATGATGGTCCGGTTAATCTGATTGACTTCACGCGGTACGATATTCCTGCCACAGAACCGGCAGATCCGAAGCCCGGCGAGCACACCCGAAACTGGAGCCTGATGAACCGCCTGAACATGAAGGGGGTCAGACCCCAGGATGTTCCGATGGACATCAACAACCTTAATGAAGAGGAGAAGGAGCTGATCGGGAAATGGTATCCGCACCTGGTGCAAAAAGGAAAAAAAAGGTGAATTTTACTCAGATCCATGACCAAATGAATGCAATCGAACTTGAAAATGCTGTTCATCAGCTCTTTGAAAAAGGCAATGATGACCTGATCGGCACCCTCTTTTCAGAAAACTACATCGCACATGCCGGCGCCAAAACCCACCAGGGACATCGTTTTATTAAACAGCACATAAAATCGATCAGGAGCTCCCTGCCGGATGTAAAGTCCCTGAAGGTTGAAATCCTGGCCCGGGATGAGAAGAGCATCACCTGGCAGCGATCATTCAGGGGCACCCACCAGACTCCTCTTAAAGGGATACCTGCCTCTGGCAAGAAGGTGACCTGGTATGAGATGATCGTCACCCGTTTTGAATCAGGCAAAATCGCTGAAGAGTGGGTTATTTCAGATCTGGCCTTTCAACTGATGCTCAAACTGAAGTAGCCTTTCCTGTCAATGGCCTCCGTTATTGATACCCCAAGTGCTTCATATTTGCTTACCATAGCTGTATTAGCCATTGGATTTCTGCTAATACTGATTATGAAATTGAAAATACATGCTTTCGTGTCACTTACACTGGTGAGCGTGGCAACTGCCATTGCCACTGGCATTGAGTGGGACAAAGTATTGCCAACCATGATGGGTGGTTTTGGAAGCACACTGGCATCGGTGGCACTTCTTGTTGGTCTTGGCGCAATGATTGGTAAAATTCTTGAGGTATCAGGCGGGGCAAAGGTATTGGCCGATTCTCTGATCAAACGATTTGGAGTTAACAGAGCACCTTTTGCTTTGGGTGTAGCCTCACTTCTGTTCGGTTTTCCCATTTTTTTCGATGCGGGTTTGATTGTAATGGTTCCTATCATTTTCAGCATTGCAAGACAGCTGGGCGGATCTCTCCTTAAATTTGCACTTCCGGCAGCAGGTGCTTTTGCTGTGATGCACGCCTTCCTTCCACCTCACCCGGGCCCGGTTGCTGCAGCCGAAATTCTGAATGTCAACATTGGTTTACTGGTTCTCATTGGAATAATTGTGGCAATACCAACATGGTACATTGGTGCATATCTGTTTGGAGTCTATATGGGAGGGAAAATTGAGGTTTCGCTCAATAACAGATTATTCAATAAACCTGATGAATCAGGCAATAGATTCAACCAGCCTAAGTTTGGAACCGTTTTGTTAATACTGGTACTTCCTGTCATATTGATATTTATGGATACCGGTTTGAATACCCTTTCCGTAGCCGGTATAATTGACGGGCAATTGCCTGTTGTTCAGTTATTAAGAATGCTTGGAAATACTCCGGTTGCTTTGCTGATCACATTGATTTTTTCACTTGCTGTTTTTGCTAAGGACTTTGGAATGACAAAGCTGGAAAAGCTTTGCAACGATTCGCTGGGGCCGATAAGTGCTGTCATTTTGGTTACCGGAGCAGGCGGTATGTTCGGAGGTGTGCTCCGGGCAGGCGGTATTGGAGGTGCCTTGGCCAATGTGCTTTCTGATGCCGGGATGCCTGTAATAATTGCGGCATTTGTTATTTCAGCCAGTCTTCGGGTGGCACAAGGATCAGCCACCGTTGCATTGACCACAACTGCTGCACTGATAGCTCCCACAATTGCCGCAACATCAGGACTCTCTGATTTGGATTTATGCTTTGTTGTTATTGCTATCGCAAGTGGTGCTACAGTACTATCGCACTTTAACGATTCAGGTTTCTGGCTCGTTTCGCGCTTATTTGGACTTGACGAAAAAACTACCCTTAGAACCTGGACAGCAATGGTAACCTTGCTTGGGTTAATTGCATTTCTGATAGTTCTAATTCTTAGTTTCGTTTTATAACACAATACAGGCTTCTTGATAAGTGAAAAGCATCACAATGATGACCCCTGAACTGATCGCTCCCTGCGGTATGAATTGCAGCCTGTGCATCGGGCACCTCCGGGAGAAAAAGCCCTGCGGCGGGTGCTTTAAGGTCCATGATCCGAACAAGCCGAAGGTTTGCAGAAGCTGTGTCATTGTCAACTGCGCTTACCTGGCCGAAACAAGTTCAGGCTTTTGCTATGATTGCCTGAAATTTCCCTGCACGCGGTTGAAGAATCTTGACAAGAGGTACCGAACGAAATATCGCATGAGCATGATTGAGAACCTTGGATTTATCAAGGCCCAGGGGCTCGGGACTTTTGTAAAGGCAGAGGAGAAGAGGTGGAAATGTAAGGTTTGTGGCTCAGGGTTGTCGGTTCACCGGGATTTTTGTCTGCATTGCAAAACAATGATCAGTCAAGGGGAAAGTTAATTCCCCTCATCTGAAACCCAAATAATCATTTATCAATAGCTACCGATGGAAAAGTTCATATTCAAAAGCGCGACCACGCTTGCGGAATTAATCCGCACAGGTAAGGCCACCAGCAAGGAGATCGTCATGGAACACCTTGAACGCATTAAAACCCATGATGAAAAGTATCGGGCCCTGGTAATGCTGTTCGAAAAAGAGGCTCTTGAAACCGCAGCAGAATGTGACCGTGAGGCGCTGGAGGGCAAATTCCGCGGTCCGTTGCACGGGGTGCCGGTGACCATTAAAGAGGCCTTCTGGATCAAGGGAATACGCAGTACCATCAACCTGAAGCTACACAAGAATTTCATCGCACCCGAAGATGCTGTTACAGTTGACCGGATCAGAAGAAGCGGGGCGGTCATCCTTGGAAAGACCAATATTCCTGCCGGCCTGATGGATTACCAGGTGAACGGCGAACTATATCCTGAAGCGAAAAATCCCTATCATCCCGATTACACCCCCGGGGGAAGCACCGGTGGCGGAGCCGCAGCCCTTGCAGCAGGTTTCAGCGCGCTGGAGCTGGGAAGCGACATTGGCGGATCGATCCGCTTGCCGTCAAATTTCTGCGGGCTCTACGGACTCAAGCCGACAGATAAAGCCATCCCGGGGCATGGCATGATGCCGATCCCGAAGAACTCGGTTTCATCGATCATGCACATGGCCACGCCCGGTCCACTTGCCCGAACCCCTGACGACCTGGAGCTTCTTTGGAAGATACTGGTCGGACCTCATGAAAGCAACCGCGAAACCCCGCGCATTGACTGGAACATTCCGGTGAAGGGCAATCTTGCTGATTACCGGATTGCCTGGACCGACGGATGGCCCGGCCATCCAGCCAGTGCTACTGTTAAAGCTGCCATCAGGGGTTTTGTTGCTGCACTTCAGCAGAAAGGGGTACATACAGAGCAAAGAATCCCCGATGAGACCCTGCACAGCGAAACCCTGAACCTGTATGTCAGCCTTTTTCCCTATGTGATTTCACAAGGGGCACCTGCCCTGATCCGGTTCCTGATGCGCATGCAGTTCCGCTCCACTCTTCTAAAAGGAGTAACTAAATATAACCGCTTGATGAGAAGTGCCTTCAGGATGGACGCGGGCCATTATGGGGAAGTCATGGTACAAAAAGCGGCCCTGACCCAAAGGTGGGAAAGCTTTTTCAGGGACGTTGATCTGCTGATTTGCCCGATGGCCTTCGGTCCTGCCTTTGAAAGAACTAAAATTGGCACCCGGATCAGCTTCGGAGGAGAGGATATGCCCTATCTCGATTACGTCTGGCCATTTACCGCCTGCTTTAATGCTTCAGGCAACCCTGCCCTGAATATCCCCCTGGGATTGAATCCTGACGGACTGCCTTTGGGGGTTCAGGTGGTGGGCCCCTGGTGGAGTGAACCGGAACTGATCCGCTTTGCAAATTTGTCTGCGGG
>CAYGOU010000080.1:0-765 GCA_964351455.1 uncultured Porphyromonadaceae bacterium | reverse complement strand
GGATTAACCCCCGGGTTTATACCTCCGCCATTGTCAGTGACCAAAAAAGGTGAAGGCTAAAACCGCTGCAATTTCTTATCATTGCGGTTCAAAAAATCATTCAATTGAGATATCTGTCGTTTTGGTTAATGTTTCTGGCCGCCCAGGCCGGAGTGTCGCAGGTTGTGTCGGAATGGAGAGGCATAGGTCGAACGGGGATTTATCCTGAAACGGGACTCCTGAAGGAGTGGCCCGTGGGTGGTCCTGATAAGGTATGGGTCGCCGGTGATCTGGGTACCGGTTATTCATCGCCGGCTTTTGGGGAGCAATTCATTTACGTGACCGGTCGCAGGGATTCGGTCGAAGTACTTACCGCACTTGATTTCAGCGGGAATCAGGTGTGGCAGCAGGAGTTTGGCCGGGCATGGACGGGTTCGTATCCAGAAACCCGCACCACTCCAACGCTTGACAACGGAAAGTTGTACCTGATCAGCGGGATGGGTGAAGTTGCCTGTCACGATGCAGAGAGCGGTAAAAGGATCTGGTACCGGGATGTTTATACCGAGTTCTCAGGCAGGTGCAATCTGTACGGAGTTTCTGAGTCGCCGCTGGTGGTGGGCGACAAGGTTTTTTACACGCCCGGCGGCTATGAAACCAGCATGGTTGCCCTCAGCAAGCATAACGGCGAACTGATCTGGAAAACGCGCAGCCTGGCAGATTCGGCCGCCTATGTATCGCCGCTGTATGTAAAACACAACCAGCAGGAGATGATCGTCAACCTGATGG
>CAYGOU010000079.1:0-11523 GCA_964351455.1 uncultured Porphyromonadaceae bacterium | reverse complement strand
TGAAGCCTTCGGCGAGAACAGCAGTCACACGTGCTTCGAGAATCTCCTGACCGGTTGTTTTTCCGGTGGCCAGAACGGGCAGTTCACCTGCAGGTCCTTTTGCGGTTGCAGTGGTGGTAAACTGTGAAGCATAGGCATTGCCATTGGCAACGGCAGTATTCCACCTTCCGGCGAAATCTGCGTGCCATGAGCACATACCAAATTTAACGGAGAAAACCTTTTCGTAACCCATGATCCTGAGCAGGGAGGTTGCCCAGCCAGAGGTCTGTCCGGTGTAACATACGATGGCAACCTTGGTGAAGTTTGCAAGGTTAACACCCTTGATGTGGTTCAGAATGTCACCTGCAGCCACGTTAACGGCATTGGGGATGTGTCCGGTTGCAAAATCAGCGGCCGAGCGGATATCCACGATATAAACCTGACCGGTTTCATTCAGTGTTTTCACCTCACTCGCACCCATAATGGAAGGCAAGTCGGTGTTGACATAATCCTTCATCAGCAGAGAATTAGCCGATTCGAGGTATTCAACCAATACCTGAGCCTCATTTACCGGCGGATCTTCCTTTTTACAGGATGCGGTAAAGAGCACCAGCGCCACGACGCCAAGCCACAATAATTTGTTGATTTTCATAATCTTCATGTTAAATGGTTAATGTTGATTGTTTATTATTCTTTCTATTTGATCCATGATTCAGGCAGCTTTCCGTCGACTGTTATTCCTGAGGTTGCACCCTTCTCCCAGTCGAGCAGATCAGATTCAAAGAGGAAAAGGTTTCGGTTCACCAAAACTCCCTCCTCGTTGCGGACATGACAGCTGGTGTAGCACGACATTCCCTCTTCAACCCGGGTGCGGGTGGTCCATTTCAGGATGTTGTGGGGAGTGGTATAATTATAGGTTGGGAAAACGTCGAAATTGGCATACTCCGCCACCCCGTATTTTTCCCAGTTGTCGGGGGCTCCCAGGGTGCGGCGAACCAACGCCATCCGGTAGTTCTTTCTGAGTTCGGGTATTGGATTCATGGCAATTTTGAAGTCCATGTAAGCAGGAACCCTGGCGCCGTCGCCATGAATGTGGCAACTTCCGCAGTTGTTATAGTCTTGTGAATGACAAACCTGGCAGTTAAAATCCTCAAAATGCACACTGTGATACATATTCTTGCGGTCGATACCGGTATGGCACTCGGTGCATTTCGGCAATTGCTTGTAGGCATAGCGCTGATCCACCTTTATGCCATCTCCATGCAACTCATGTCCATCGTGGCAGGTGGTACATTTGAAGCCATTCTTTTTCAGGTGAACGTCGGGCTGGGTTCCGCTGGCGACACCCAGAAAGGCGTGACCTCCTCTTGAAGTGTGGCAGCTGACGCAAACACTGATCATGTCGGGGGTTTTGGTGAAGTTATGACCCCTGGCGAGACCGCCTCCGGCCAATGCCGGTCTGACCACATGACAGTTCCCGCAGGTGCCGTGGCAGCTGGCGCAATTCTGATTGTATCCTTCAATCTGGTGGGCAGGCAACAGGTCGAAATCATCCGGTCCCCGCAGGCCGCTGCGCATGGTCACCTTGCGCTTTTGTCCCGTTCCGTTATGTAGACTGGTGACAAATTTGCTAGTGATCTCCTTGTGACAGGATCCGCATTTCTCCTGGTACCGGTCTGAGGGGTGACGCAGAAAATCGCCCGAATGGGCCTTCAGCTTGTCGCTGGTTCCATCCACTCCGTTGTGACATGAGGTACACCCAATGGTGTAGTGCCCTGACTCCTTGTAGGCAGCATAGCCGGTCCCTCCCAGGAAGACCCGGTCGTAGGGCTCATAAAAAGGGGCAGTACCTCCGCAACCACCTGCCGGTGGAGTTGTGTCTGGTGAAAACACCTTCTGAAGATGGGCATAATTGGTGTGACATCCTTCACAGGAGGCGACATTGCCACCCTCAGGATCCTTGTTGCAGCCCACAATGGCTGCAGCCATCAGGACTGCAACAAGAGAAAGCCTGATAAAATGGGTTCTTTTGGGTACCATGGTAAGTTTGTATCTTGTTGTTTTACTGTAAGTCGTGTTATTCTGGTAACACCTGCAAAGATTGCAGAAAACAGGCAACTGTGGAAGATTTTGACGCTGAGATTGGCTTTCAATTAGTATGCTTCAGAATGGACAATAAACTGACCTGTATCAGTTATATTCATGATTTTGGTTATATTCGTGCATTGTTCTTAACTGATTGATGGAAAATAAGTTCAATTTTTCGGGGTGCACGGTCAGCTCCCATCCCTGCCGCTGTTTTGCCATGCTGAACGACCAGGAGAGGGCGTTTCTTGATTCAAATTCTGTTCAGATTCGATACAAGAAAAGGGAGATCATCTGCAAGCAGGGAAGTTTTGTTTCGCACATCATGTACATTGAGGAGGGACTTGCCAAGGTTTTTCTCGACAACGGGGAGAATACCCTGGTACTGAAGGTTATACCCGAAGGGAACCTGCTTGGACTCACATCCGTTTCAGAGGAAAACAACACCTTTCAGTATTCTGCCATGGCCTACATCGACACTACGGTGAGGCAGATCGACATCCATGCCTTCAGGCAGCTGGTGCGCAGCAATGCCGTCTTTTCAAAGGAGGTGATCGACATCCTGAGCATGAACAACATCCAGATTTACGGCCGCTTTTTCTGCCTCACACACAAGCAGGCTTACGGCAGACTTGCCGACATTCTGCTTTGTCTGGCCGAAAGGATTTTCAAAAAGGAAGAGTTCGAGCTTCCGCTTTCACGCCGTGAACTGGCAGAACTTTCAGGGATGAGCGCTGAAACGGTGATTCGCATGCTAAAGAAATTTCATGAAGAGGGACTGATCTTCATGCAGGGAAAACAGTTTAAGATTCTTGACCGAAACCGGCTTCAGCGGATCAGTGAGACCGGTTGATTTAACTCCCGACTCCAAACTCTCAGCCTTTCAGTCTCCTCCTCCCCCAGTCTCCGCAGTACCTCCATCCTAAAGGCGCCCATCCAGCAAACCAGCCAGTCGTTGACCGATCCCGGTTCACCGATCCATCCTGTTTGAAAATAGGCCTCCGTTTGTGATCCGGCAGGCCTGAGTATGCCATGCACCTCCATGGTTCCGTCAGAGATCATCTGGTTTCCGGCGCTCCACATGGCATAGGCCTTTTCTCTCCAATGGCCGTTGCCTGTGAGACGCGACAGCTCAAGCAGTTCGGGAAGCACCCACACACCGAAAGGATCCAGGTGATGGTGCTGAGTCGAAACCGAGGTCATTCCAAAGGTATTGAATCCGTGCCGGCTGAAATCACTCCCTTCAGGGTAGCGTGCAGAATGGTGCCATACCCATGAGGAGATGTACCAGGCGGTCATTTCGCCCCGGTTGAGATACTCCCGGTCGCCGGTGGCATGATAAAGCATCAGGGCGGACTGCAGCATGGGCACCGACGACTCCTTGTCGATGCACCAGGTATCGAGTGCTCCGGCAGAGGTGTAGCCCGTTTCGGCAAACTCGTTGAAGTAAAAATCGTAGCCCCGGATGGCCGAGTTCAGGTAACGCTCATCTCCGGTCACCTGCCAGGCTTTGATCATCGCCGGAACGATGAATGACCCGATGGTTCCGTCGCGGTAAAGACACTCACCCTCAAGATTCCATCCCTTCCCGAACTGTCCGTTTGGCTGCTGATCGTTAAGCATAAAACCGCAGATCCCGAGCGCCAGTTCACGGTAGTTATCCCTGCTGAAGCCACAGGTATCCGACAACTGCCAGGCCTCAAGGTAATGGAAGGCCGCATCTCCCAGGTTACATGCATCCAGCACCTCCTCACCCTTCTCCAGTCCCAGTACATAATCGTACATGATCCTGAACAGTCCGTTCGGCAACGGACAAGCCCCTGCCCAGCTGTCGAGACAGGCCAGCGCCATCTCTCGCGAATCTACATTACCGTGCATGAGAAAGTCATGAAGCAGGGATACGCTCATCGAGGCGTTCTGTCCTGCCCAACCTATCTCATACTTCCATGCCCAACGCTGCACCCATTGCTGGTCGCGCCTGAGCAATCCAATGCTGAAGCCCCTGAAGTCGCCCTCTTCGGCCCACAATTGCTCCGTTAAGAACCTTCTCGATAGGTTCCATAGCTCCTCTGGTTCTTGACAGGGGGTGGGATCCGGAACCGCCACCTCCCAGGCCTTGCCCAGAAACTGCCTTATTGCACGATGTTGCGGCTCAACGGGCGTAAGCAACAGACGGGCCTCAATCCTGAACTTTTCACCGGTACCGAGCGTGAGTTGCCTGCGGTAACCCGGAGCGTAGGTGTCACGGGCCGAATAGCGAAGAGGCAACTCCTCCTCGGGAAATATTATCCGGTGGGTCGTTTTATTCTCTTCGGGCATCAGCGAACAGGCGAGTCCCATTGAATCAGGGTAAGGCGACCACAATGCCACCGCCCAACCTAGGTATTCGGCATAGGTTGAAGCAGGCACCGATGACCGGTGCCAGGCAAAACTCCACCACTGGTCTTCATGCCTGAAACCCTTGGGTTCCTTGCCCCGTCCCCACCGGTTTCCATCATAGGATATGGCCGGGATCATGGTATACTCAGGGTGATGGTTCACGGTAAAATCCAGGAAAACCCTTACAGAATCGATGCTTGCCCCGCTCCGGTTGACCCCTTCGGCCAGGATTCTGTAGAAACCCTCATCATCCTCTCTGACCGACATCCTGACACTGACGCCCTCAGGCGCTGAAACCCTTAAAAAGCCAATGGTGTCAACTCCCGAAAGCAAAATCTTCTGATCTCCAAACTTCCTGAACCTGAGGTCTGCATCATCCGTACAACCGCTCCCCAGAACGAGCAAACCCAGAACAGCAATGGTCGACAACCTGAAAACCGAAATCCGTAATCCGCAAACCGCTTGTTGCAACCTGCAACCTGCAACCTGCAACCTGTAACCTGCAACCTGCAACCCAAGACCTGCTTTCATAATTGTTAATTTCTTAACAAATGTAAGAAATACAATTATTCGTCCGTCGCTCTGTCAAAAGCGTCCCATGCGAGCGCACTGGCTCCCAGAACTGCTGAATTCCTGGAGTTCAATCCCGATGGCAAAAGTTTGACGCGCCCCCGGTATATGCTCAGCAGGTTCTCTTCAAAGGAGCGGATGGTGGGTTCCATGATCAGTCCCTTGGCCAGGGTCAATCCGCCAAAGAGGAAGATCGCCTCAGGATTGGTATGTGCAACCAGGTCGGCCAGTTTGAACCCCAGCATCTCTCCCGTGTGTTCAAAAGCCTTGATGGCCAGGGTGTCGCCCCGCTCTGCGGCTTCTGCGATCTTGAGGGAGGTCATCTCATTAAAGCTCAAATCCCTCAGCTCAGAAGGGGTGATCGAGTCGGCCATGATTTTGAAGAGGGTGCGTTTCAATCCGGTAGCCGACACATAGGTTTCAAGACACCCCATTCTACCGCAGCCGCATTCGCGGTTGGTGCGTCCGGGCCTCACATGGGTATGGCCGATTTCACCGGCGAAACCATCCTCTCCGTAAACGAGCTTACCGTCGATCACAATGCCGCTGCCGAGCCCGGTTCCGAGGGTTATGACCACAAAGTTTTTCATTCCCTGAGCGGCTCCGTAAACCATCTCGCCCACGGCTGCAGCATTTGCGTCGTTGGTAACCAGCACCGGAAGATCCAGGTGCTTTCTCACCAGTTCGGCAAGTGGCGTGACCCCCTTCCAGGGAAGGTCAGCAGGGTGCTCAATGGTCCCTTTGTTAATATTACCCATGGGGGCGCCGATGCCGATCCCGATAACTTCAAGGGGTTGATCCAGAGTCTTTTGGGTAATTCTGATCTTTTCAATCAGGGCCCCGACGAAAACCTCGGGTTCGGGGTAATCGGTCTTTATTGTGCCCTCAGCCAGAAACGCGCCATTGCGGTCAACGAATGCAAAATCGGTGTTGGTGCCACCAATGTCAATTCCCAGTGCAGTTTTCACCATGCTAAAAATTATGTTCTGTTCAGGATTTTGGTTCTGCCTGCAATATAGTAAAAAGCTCTTGCAGGTGATTGACATGGATCAACCAAAACATGATAAATATCATCTTTATTTAGACTGATTCTGATTAGCGGTCTGCAAGAAGGGATTAGAGGATATTTTATATAAATTTCCAGCCAAAACCCGACAGAAAAATGTACCGATTAATTGGAATGGTGTTGTTTGTATTGGTGCTATCTGGCTGTAATACAGGCAATAAAAACAAGACAAGCGAAGAACCGGTGATCACCACCGTCGAGATCTCAGTAGATGGCATGCATTGCATGGGCTGCGTTGAAACCGTTCAGGCAAGCGCCCGGCAGGTTGCCGGCGTCGACTCTGCCTTTGCTTCGCTGCCCGAAGCGATGGCAAGGGTGACCTTTGACGCTTCGGTTACCGACACAACTGCCATCCGGAAAGCCATTGAACTCAACGGCTACAAAGTTACCGGCATCAAATCGATGAATTAACCAATTTCTCTCATGAGCGAAGATCAGCACAAACCCGGGGAAAACGAGCAGCAGGATTCGCAGCAGAATTCAAGGCGCGACTTCATGAAGAAGATCGGGCTATATGGTGCGGCCACGGTGGCCGGATCTGCTGCATTGTACACCGGATACCGGTTTGAAAAGGACAAGGGGAAAAAAGATTTTGTGATGGTGCTAACCGAAGACAACCGTCTTGTTAAGGTGCCACGCTCCGAAATCGAAGCGGTGAACCCGAGTAAGAAGACCCTCTTATCGAGGGGACGCGAGGGTATAGAAGGCCGTCGCTGGGTGATGGTAATCGACCTGGCCAAATGCCGCAATGCCCGGCAGTGCATCTCAGCCTGCCAGAACGCCCATCACCTGAGGCCGCATGAATATCATATCAACACCCTGATTATGCAGGAGTCGGTCAACACGGCTCCCTATTTTATGCCAAAGCCCTGTCAGCACTGCGACAACCCCCCATGCGTATCCGTTTGTCCCGTTGATGCCACCTACAAGCGTCCCGATGGGATCGTGCTCATTGACAACGAGCGCTGTATAGGGTGCCGCTTCTGCATGGCCGCCTGTCCCTATTCGGCCCGTATGTTCCACTGGCAGGAGCCGATGCTGGCTGAAGAAGACAAGGGAAAGACCTATGACGTTGAACTGAACGTGCCCCACAAGAAGGGTACCATTTCAAAATGCCTGTTCAGCGCTGACCGCCTGCGTGAAGGAGAGCTGCCCTACTGCGTCTCTGCCTGTCCGAACGGAGTTTTCTACTTCGGTGATGAAAACGAGGATGCCGTGACCAACGGAACCACTAAGGAGACGGTAAGACTGAGCGAACTGCTTGAGAAAAATGCTGGCTACCGGCTGATGCCCGAACTCGGTACCGAACCCAGGGTTTATTACCTGCCACCCAAAAACAGGCTTTTTGATTTTCCAGAAGACCTGAAACCGGGAGCTCACCATGCACATGAAGCATAATTAAGATTCAGCCTATGTCAACCCATTCAGCCATACCCGTTTTTGATCCGGCGAAACTGGAAAAGGTTTCTTCGGATGTGCTCCGCAACGTGAGACTCAACAAAGGATTCCTCATCTGGATGGCCTTTCTGTTTGCGGCTTTTGCACTTTGTATTTATGCATACACCATTCAGCTGAGAGAGGGACTCGGCGTAACCGGACTCCGCGACATCACCAGTTGGGGAATGTACATCTCCAACTTCGTCTTTTTCGTTGCCACCTCCCTGGTGGGAATGCTGATCAGTGGGATACTGGGACTGATCGGATACCAGTGGGTCAAACCGATCGCCCGCATCGCCGAGATCATAGCCATAGCCTTCGCAGCGGTGGCAGGACTGGTAATCATCTCCGACATGGGTCGTCCAGACCGGCTTCCCTATGTATTTCTCTTTGGGAGGGTTCAATCCCCCATTCTCTGGGATGTCACGGTGGTATCCACCTACTTTCTGGTGAGCCTGCTTCTGTGGTTCTTTCCCATGCTTCCCGATCTTGAAATTGCCAAAACCCGGATGCCCCATGCTCCCAAATGGCTGCTGAAGGTATATGAAATTCTCTCATTCAGGTGGGCACACAAAAACGAACAGTACCTGACGCTTTTCAGGATCACCCGAATCCTGCTCCTGCTCATCATTCCCCTTGCCTTTGCCATCCACACGGTCACCTCGTGGCTCTTTGCCGTTACGGTCAGACCGGGATGGGACAGCACCATTTTCGGTCCCTATTTTCTTACCGGAGCCTTCGTTTCAGGTACAGCGGCCGTAATCATCGCCATGTTTTTTTACCGGAACAGCTACCGTCTAAAGACTTACCTGACTGATGATCATTTTAACAAGATGGGACAGCTCCTGGCACTGACGGCGATTGTCTATTTTTACTTCAACCTCAACGAGTTTCTGATCCCGGGCTATAAGCTGAAACAAATGGATGCCGTGCACCTGCACGCACTGTTTCAGGGCAAGTATGCCCTGCTCTTCTGGGGAACGCAACTACTCGGACTGATCATTCCAATTTTGTTGCTCTTTTTCAAAAAGATGCGGAAACCACTTCCGGTGCTGATCATATCAATATTCATGCTTGCCGGGGCCTGGCTGAAACGATACATCATCGTTGTTCCAACCCAGGAACACCCCTTTCTGCCTGCTCAGAACTATCCGCATGAATGGGTGGTTTATCAGCCAACCCTGATCGAAACGGCCATAACCCTGGCGTCGATATTGCTGGTACTGATCATCGTCACCCTGCTGTCAAAACTGTTTCCGGTAATTCCAATCTGGGAGCTTTCAGAAAAGAGCCGGGATGAAAAGGAAGAGACAAAATGAACCTTGTACAAAGAGAAAAGCTTGATAAAATGAAGCGTAAACATCCTATGAGCGTAAACTCCTGGTTGTTGCTTCTGGGACTTTTGATCCCTGTAACCGGGATAGCCCAGAATGAATGGCTTGTGCCGGATGATAAAAAGGGCAAGTTGAGTGATTTCGCCTTCTCCGATTCAACACGGCAGGTGGGTTCACAACTTTATCAGATCAACTGCAAATCCTGCCACGGAGACCCCGGGAAGGGTAACTATCAGAACCTGAATCCACTACCTGGCGATCCGGCCACCGACAAAATCCAGCAAAATTCAGATGGTGAACTCTTTTACAAACTTCAGGAAGGAAGGGGACTAATGCCCTCATTCAAGAACATCCTGTCGCAGGAGGAGATCTGGATGCTGGTCAGCTACCTCAGAAGCTACAATTCTGAATATGTTCAGCAGGTTGCAGAAAAGATCCTGCGGGGCAATCTTCAGTTTGCCGACCTCAAAATACTGCTGACCGCACTTGATGATCATAGGGTGAAAGCCATGGTTACGGGCGACGAGAACGGGGTGTGGAATCCGGTACGTGATGCAGAGGTGGCACTTTTTGTTCACCGTCGCTTCGGACAACTGCCTGTGGATGAAACAAAGCTTACCGGACCTGATGGAGTGGTTACCTTTCAGATACCTGGCGACCTACCCGGAGACACAGCAGGCATGTTGCATATCCTTGCCAGATTAACTGACGAGGAGCAGTTCGGGGTGATTAAAGCCGACACCTTTCTGCAGGTAGGACTCCCCTTCATCCCGGTATCCCTGACGGCTGAAAGGGCCATGTGGAACACCATGCAAATGGCCCCGCTCTGGCTGCTGCTCTCATTCGGGGGAGCACTGGTGCTGGTGCTGGGTCTTCTTGGATATGTACTCCTTCTTCTTCGAAAGATCTTTTATGCTGGAAAAGAATAACAAAAAACAGAAGCCATGAACAGCCTGACCACCATCGGACGGATCCTCTTTGCACTGCCCTTCGCCCTGTTTGGGATCAATCACTTTTTAATGATGGATTTCTATACGGGTATGCTAACCTCATTCATCCCTTTCGGGGGATATATGATCATCCTCACCGGTGTGCTTCTCATCGGCACCAGCCTGTCAATCATCCTGAAGAAATTCATCCGGATCAGCACCTTTACCCTCGCAGCGCTGCTCCTGCTTTTCATCGCCACCATTCATATTCCACATCTGATTCAGGGAGAGGTCGACGCAAAAATGACCCTGGTTACCCTGCTGAAAGACATCTCCCTGCTGGGAGGGGCCCTGATGATCGGCGGGGCATGTCAGGAGAAGAGCAAAGAATGATGTTTAATGATAACTGTTAAATGTCTAATGTCTAATGATTTGGGATTACGGTTTTGGGTTTATAGTTTTAGGTTTTAGGTTTAAGGTTTAATCAAATTTTTAATAATGTTTCGAAGCATAATATTTCTGCTCCTGTTTCTCTTACCGGCTGTAGTTATGGGACAGGCCAAACAGATCGATTATCCCGAAATTGAGATTGGGATCGTCGAACAGCTCAACGACACCATTCCCCTGGATCTGACCTTTGTCAACATCGGTCACGACACCGTTTCGCTGCGACAACTCATCGACAAGCCTACCATCTTCTCGTTTGTCTATTTCGACTGTCCGAGCATTTGCGGTCCCATGCAGATGGGAATCGCCGAGGTGATCGCCCGAACCGACCTGAAGCCGGGGGTTGACTTCCAGGTGCTGACCATCAGTTTCAATCCGGCCGACACCCCTGAAAAGGCGGTTGTCAAGAAATTGAATTACACAACAGGACTTACCGATGAGGCCAAGGAGAATTGGATTTATCTCACGGGCAGTCAAGATAATATTAAGAGCATCACCGATGCGGTTGGCTACCGTTTCAAGCCAACCGGATTCGACTTTGCCCATCCCTCAGCCATCATCGTGGTGAGTCCCGCCGGTAAAATCACCCGCTATCTTTACGGCGTGGCCTTTCTTCCCTTTGACCTGAAGATGGCTGTGATCGAGGCACAAAAAGGACTGGCAAGGCCAACCGTCAATAAAATCCTGGAGTTCTGCTTCTCCTACGACTCCGATGGCCGCAAATACACCCTACAGGTTACCCGCATCGTTGGATTCCTGACCATCTTCATTGCCCTGATCATTTTTGTGATCCTGATTTTTAAACGCAAAAAGAAAAACAGCTAAGCATCCATATCATGAGCGAAAGCGAAAAACACGTGCAGGAGAGTTACCTTGAATACAAGGGAAAATACCGGGGCATCCTGGGATGGCTGCTCTCAACAGATCACAAAAGGATTGCACTGCTTTACCTCTATGCGATCATCATCTTCTTTTTTGCCGCAGCCATTTTGGGTCTGCTGATGACCATTGAGAAGGCCAATCCGGGTCAGGACATCATGAGTGCCCAGACCTACAACGGATTGTTTACGATCCACGGGGTGATCATGATCTTCATCATTGTGATTCCGGGACTTGCGGCGGTATTCGGGAATTTTGCCCTGCCGATCATGATCGGTGCCAAAGATGTGGCTTTCCCGAGACTGAACCTCTTTTCATGGTATCTATTCATCACCGGTGCAATCCTGGGTTTACTCTCCCAGTTCATGGGCGACGGTCCGCCCGACACCGGCTGGACCTTCTACGTGCCCTACAGCGC
>CAYGOU010000078.1:0-11596 GCA_964351455.1 uncultured Porphyromonadaceae bacterium | reverse complement strand
GTTATGAGGAGGATTTCCATCGTACACTTCCGAAAGCGTTCCAATTCCATGCTCAAACATCTCCTCCTCGAAATCCAATAAAATATTTTGGATCAGGTTTTTTCCTGATTTTCCGTGTAGTCTGAGCCACGCATCAGCAAAAAATCCCAAAAGCCACGGCCAAACGGTGCCCTGATGGTACGCCAGGTCTCTTTTGACCGGACCACCTTCATAAGAGACTTGAAAATCCTCGTGCCGGGGTGAGAGCGTTCGAACTCCCCTCGGGGTCAGGAGCTCCTTTCTCACCACCTCCAGAACCGCATTTTTAATTTCATCAGGCAGGGGTGAATACCGGAATGCGGCGGCGAACAGTTGATTGGGCCTTACATCCCAGTTGCTCTCACCATTCCAAACATAATCTGCCAGATATCCTTTTTCCTCACTCCAGAAAGTGTCAACAAAGCTATTCTCGACTTTCTCCTTCAGGTCTTGCCACTTCTTTAGAAATTTTAAGTCACCGGCCTCCGAAGCGATATCGCAGGCAAAAGCTAGGGCATTGTACCAGAGGGCATTGACTTCAACAGTTAAACCTGGTCGGTGGGTAACCGGCTGGCCATTAACATAAGCATCCATCCAAGTCAGAGCGCGGTTGGGAAGGTAGGCATCAATCAGGCCGTTGTCGGTCATCTTTACTCCCTCAATCGATCCATCCCGGTAGCTCTCAAGGATTCTTTCTATTGAAACCTTATGAGACTTCCACAATCCACCGCTTTCTTCTCCAAGGCCTTGAGCTTCAGAAAGAGCCCATATGAACCAAAGAGAAACATCAGCTGATCCGTAAACCGGTCTGTTGATATCGGGCGAATGGTCAGGGAATAACGCCCCCTTTCGTCGCTTCAACATTGACTCAATGATTTCATCAAAAAGATCCTTCTTACCCAGGGCCAGGGTCAATCCTGGCAATGCTATAAAAACATGCCGCCCCCAGGCACCGAACCAATGATATCCAGGTAATATTCCTACACCCTTCCTATTGCGTATTATAAAGGATGAAGCTGCAGCAGACAGCATATCCATAAAGGTCTTCCTTGAAGGCTGAAGCTCGATGATTCCTGAAAACCGCGAAGTCAAAGATTTTGAAGGTACCTGGTCAAGTCCGGCACTGAAAACTATAGGCTGTCCCTTTTTTAGTTGCAGCTCGAAATATCCAGGTACAAATAAATCTTCATGACCATCATATCCCCGTCTGATTTCTTTTGAATACTGAATCTGAAGATACCAATCCGGAGCAGGAACAAAGTTTGACTGACGTGAAACCTGCATGAAAAGGTCAGGATACTCCAAATAGAGCCTGCATGATATTCCGTTGGACACCGGTTTAATGCGGGTATTGGCCAGCATGTTGGCTTTCCCTACCTGGTGGACGGACCGAAACGCCAGGAAAGGCTTTATCCTGATCCAGGTCTGGCTGTGTGCTTCTAGTAGAGTGTAGCGAATCAAAACCTGTGAGTGGTCGGGAACGAGAAGAATCTCTTTTTGAAGTACAACCCCACCCACCCTGTAGATCATTTTCCAGGTTGGTTCAAACTCAAACCAACGCGCATATTTGTGACCTTTCGGATTATAGTCACCCGGATAGGAATGGATGCCCAGGTTGAACTCCTGCTCATGTTGAATGATGGTTTCATGCACACTGGATAAAAGCACATGTCGGTTACCATCGATGGAAGAAAGTATGGGCACCAGCAAACCATGATATTTACGTGTGTTGCAGCCTATGATGGTAGAACTGGCATAATCACCATGTGCATTGGTAAGCAAAACCTCCTTAGGAAGCGAATACTCCAGATTGATCAACTGGGTTTTGTCGAATTCCATGAAACTCATGTTCAGCTTTTTGCGTAGATTGTGCAAAATACAGGCAAAAGACACTCATCAGAGGATCGAATCAAAGGGACCTCTGACCCCCCTAAATATAACCTTTTTGAGATTACAATGACGAACAAAAAAGTGAAGCTTTTGTTTTCCTACTCGAAAATTCCGATTATTTTTGTGCATACTAATTCAAAATACTCCTACAATGGCTTACGTAATCACAGATGACTGCACTGCTTGCGGAACCTGCATCGATGAGTGCCCGGTTGAAGCAATCTCCGAAGGAGACATCTACAAAATTGACCCGGATGAATGTACCGATTGCGGTGCGTGCGCTGATGTTTGTCCAGTTGAAGCCATACATCCTGCATAGATGTATGATTAAAGAGTTTAAGCCGGTCATTGCGACCGGCTTTTTTTTTAGTTCAGCCTGATCACCTTCTTTTGAATTTGGCTTGTTTCACTCCGGATCTGGATGATAAAGACCCCGCTTGCAGACAGGCCAAAATCCCAATGAGAAGGATCCATCTCGATAAATCCACCTAAAGGAACCTCCAGCCGGTCGGTGAAAACGATTTTCCCAAAAAGATCAATTATTTCAACATTCACCCATTCATCTGGAATTCCACTAAGTTGCACGACCAGGTTCTCAGTGAATGGGTTTGGATAAGCATTGATTGCAGACAAAAGGTTAATCTGTTTTGCACCTGAGGTTGAATTGGGCGCATTGGGGGTCGGCGTTCTGAAATAGGCCCAATAGCTGCCTCCATCACCAAGGCGGCCAAAAGAAACATCCGCAGTTTGAGGCGGATAGGTCAGACTGTCAATGAACACCGCTTGACCGAGATGTAACTGAACCAAAGCCAGGTTTTCACCTCCTCCTGCGAGTTGAAAATTGAAATGTTTGGGTCCCAATTGGGGTTTACCATCCGCCCAGAATATCATATGGGTCTTCGGACCAATAACGATGTTGCCATCGGCAGCTGAAGGAATCGGCGACATCAGCGGGTTTGAATAGAGATCTGTCATGTATAATCCTGTCAGGGTAATCGGATCGTTGGTTGAATTGTAAATCTCGATCCAATCCTCAAAGGCACCGGTTTCATCGGCGTATGTACGGGTATTTCTTGCCATAAACTCATTGATGTAGAGACCCTGAATCCTGCCTGTTCCGGCCGTATTTGCCTGGCCGGGTGTAGGATGCACCATGCTTTGCCAGTTATCGGTCCCGTCAGGAAACCTTCCCAGGCTTACATCCGGTTGCTGCTGGGCAAATACGTACGAATCCAAAACAACCGCGGTATTCTGAAACTGTACCAGGCCAATTGCCTCTCCTTCTGAAGCCAGGCGAAAATCCAGATGCCTTACTCCTTCCTCCGGATCATTGTCCGCCCAGAAAACCAGGTAGCCTCTTGCCGGTATGGTAGTTGAATCGGGGTAAGTATTGGGTATCCTGAATTTAAGGCGATCATTCAGGGTATCGGTCATGTAAAGTCCTCCAACATTGACAGGGTAATTGTTGGTGTTATAGAGTTCAATCCAGTCTTCGAATTGCCCTGACCGGTCAGGGTAGTGTGTCAAGTTTTCTGCCAGAAATTCATTGATCTTAATACCTGATACCGGTTGAAAAACATATCTGTTAGCCGCTCCGGGGGTTGGAATGGTGTGTATCCATGTGTCCTGGCCATTTGGAAAGCGGCCAAAGGATGCATCGGATGCCTGATAGGGATATCTTATTTCCAGGATTTTGGTTATCCCATCTGCCTGATATAGAGCAATACGCTCACCTCCACCGCCCAATTTAAAATCAATGTGTCGAATTCCCTGCCGCCTGTCACCATCGGCAAAAAACACCAGGTAGCCCCCTGGAGGAATGGTGGTAGAATCAGGGGCGTGAATTCCAATCCTGAATTTAAGCGGATCATTGAGACTGTCGCTCAGGTAAAGTCCACCAAGGTTGATCCCCTGGGCGGTTGGGTTATAAAACTCAATCCAGTCTTCCTCCTCACCAAATTCATCAAGGAGTCCTGACCCCCTTACCGCCATCAGCTCATTGAGGATAAAAGGGCCTATTACCCGTGGGGCAATGTTCGACTGCAAGGGTGTCGGATCTGAAAGCCGCTGAAACGAACCAGTGCCATTGGGCAATCTTCCGTAAGGTACATCTCGAAGCAATCTTGGAAAAACCACCTGGTCAACCATTACCAAGTTATTGTTAACCATCCGTGCAAGATACACAGCTTCACCATTGTTGTTCAACCTGAAGGGCATGTGAAGAACCCCTTCCGCCGGTTCTCCGTCTGCCCAAAGCAAAAGATATCCACCTGCCGGAACAATGGTCTTGGTAAGGTCAAAAGCGGGTATCCGGTAAAAGTTCTCCGCATTAAGAGTATCGCTGATGTACCAGCCTGCAATGTTCACATCGGTTTGGCCTGGATTGTACAACTCAATCCAGTCATCTCGTTCTCCAAATTCATCCGTGATGCCACTGAAATTATTGGGTACCAGCTCATTGATTCTTAAATCATTTGACTGCGTATTCAATGGCAAGTACAGTAGCACTAAATCCTCATAATCAATTGATTCGGCCGATGGCATTCCAATTCCAGGCTTGGGTGGAGGGCAGATGTTTTTCAATCCGGGACTGGGCCGATCGAGGATGGTCCAACCTCCTGGGGTTTGATGACACCTCCCATAAGACCTGTCGGCTTTCAATTTCGGATAATTGACCCGATCGACAAGCTCCACCCCGTCTGCAGTTGGGCGGAACAGAAGTACCTCCTCGCCATTTGAGGAAAGCTTAATGTTGATATGGGTTGCCCCTTGCAGGGTGTCCTTGTCAGCCCACAAGACGAGATACTGACCCGGTTGTATGGTAGTCATCCTGGGTTCATGGCCCCGGATTTTCCACTTAGTCGGGTTGTTGGGTTTATCAGAGATGTACCAACCTGCTACATTAATCTCTGTTCGACCCGGGTTATAGAGTTCAATCCAATCCTCAAACTCCCCATAATCATCAACAAAAGAGGCCCTTGCCGATGCACATACCTCATTAATCAACAACTGCTGTGCAGTCAGTGATCCTACCAACCAGCAAAAAAGAAAGAATAAAGCTGTCCTTAACATGGCATTACCTCCGGCTTATTCAAATGAATGGACTATGAATCCATGCAAAGATACAAACCCCTTTCAATCTATGAAAGATAGAGATATAAGACCAGGTTTCGCTCTTTATAAAAGGAAACTCAGCAGAATCCCTGCAGCCACGGCACTGCCTATCACCCCGGCCACATTGGGTGCCATGGCATGCATCAGCAGGTGATTTGTCGGATCCGCCCTAAGGCCTTCGTTTTGCACAACGCGGGCAGAGTCTGGTACAGCGGATACGCCAGCTGCCCCTACCAATGGATTTATTTTATTCTCGCTGCTAAGGAAAAGGTTCATGCCTTTAGCGAACAATACGCCACTGGCCGTTGCCACCATAAAACTGGCAGCTCCGAGTGCGAAAATCATAATAGAATCGGTGGTCAGGAAGACATTTGCCTGCGTTGATGCCCCAACTGTCAATCCGAGCAGGATGGTAACAATGTCAATCAGCGCATTCCTTGCTGTTTCTGCCAGACGTCTGGTAACTCCGCTCTCCCTGAGGATGTTCCCAAAAAACAGCATCCCGAGTAAAGGCAGGGAACTTGGAGATATAAAGGTGGTCACAAGAAGACCGACGATCGGAAAGAGTATTTTCTCAAGTTTTGAAACCTGCCTGGGTGGCTTCATCCTAATTACCCGCTCTTTTTTGGTGGTCAACAATCGCATGATGGGGGGTTGTATGATCGGCACCAATGCCATATAAGAATAAGCGGCAATGGCAATCGGACCAATCAGGTTGGCCACCTGTTCCCCCTCCCACATGTTTACGCCGTTGGCAAGCTTAGAAGATAAGAAAATCGCGGTTGGCCCGTCAGCTCCTCCGATGATTCCGATCGCCGCTGCCTCCGGAGGGTTAAAACCCAGGTAAAGAGCACCTAAAAAAGTGGCGAAAATACCAATCTGAGCCGCTGCACCGAGCAAAAGGAGACGGGGATTCGACAACAAGGAGGAGAAATCTGTCATGGCTCCCAATCCGAGAAAAATGAGTGGCGGATATATCCCGTTTGTTACCCCGAAATATAAAAAATTAAGAACACTTCCTTTTTCATAAATACCCAGCATCAAGCCGGCATTCTCGACAAAGGGAATATTGCCAAGCAATACCCCTACTCCTATGGGTATTAAAAGATAAGGTTCATAATCGAATCGGATAGCCAGGTAAATAAAAACCAGCCCCACCAGGATCATTATCAGGTGCTTTGGGGTTGCGTTGGCAAAACCACTGAATCTCAAAAAATTACCGATCCCTTTGCCCGCTGCAGACTGCCATTCTGGAGCATCACCGCTTTCTTCCCCCAGCACCATCGAATTCTCTTCAACCAGAGTGGAGGTATCCTTGACAACATCACCGGAAGCGCCACGGAAGGTTCCCTGAATGACAAAGAGGGTGGCAAAAACCAATATCAGGGTAAAGAACCTTTTCATACCCCTATTCAATTTCAAAAAGTATATCGTTCTGCAGGAAAGAATCCCCGGGATTCAGTTTCAGATTTCTGATAACACCATCCCGCTCGGCCAGTATCTTGTTTTCCATTTTCATGGCCTCATAGGTAATAACCAGGTCACCTTTTTTCACAGTATCACCATTCTTCCTGACCACCTGAAGAACATTACCAGGTAATGGCGACCGAACCTCTGTCATGCCTGAAACCACCCTAACCTGAGCTCCCTCAGGAGGTTTCACAGGAGTTCTGACGAGCGTTGGGGTTTTTGTGGTTGGGAGTTGCTTGTGAACCTCAACTTCATAGGCCGTTCCGTTGACCTCAATCTGTACTGTATTCTCCTCGAAAGATTTAACTTCCACCTCATATTGGTTGCCCTGTATGGTAAATTTGAACTTTCTCATGTTGAGCCAGGCTTATTTTCTGAAGTAATAATTGTTTAGTCCGTAAATCTTCGAGCTCCAGGGTGAATATCTTCTTGAAACCTTTTTGATCGTCATGACCATATTCTCCTGATCATGAAGTTCAGAGAAATAAAGATGAAGTGCCAGAGAGATGGCAGCGCTTACCTCACCTGAAACATCCTTGCAACAATCCTCTGATGGCTTATGGCCTTTCTGAACCATGATCTTTTTGATTCTAATCTTAAAAATCAGCGGCATAATGGTCAAAATCAGAGCAATGATCACCAGGGCACCAAAGACAACCAAGATGCCTACAAGGGCTACGGTGAATGCAAATCCAGAGTCAAAAACCAATGCAAGAGTCATGTTCCGCACTTATAAGGGTATATTTCCATGTTTCTTGGGTGGATTGGAGTCTTTCTTGGTAGCGAGGGTTTGCAGTGCCCTTATGACCCGAAACCGGGTGTTTCTTGGCTCAATGATATCATCTATGTAACCGTATCTGGCAGCTTCATAAGGATTTGCAAATTTTTCTTTGTACTCTTCCTCCTTACTTCGGATGAAGTTAAGCCTGGAGTCAGGTTCACTGATTTCAGAGATGGCTTTGCCCTCAAGAATCTCTATGGCTCCAGCTGCACCCATCACCGCGATTTCGGCAGTGGGCCAGGCATAATTGATATCCCCGCGAAGTTGTTTGCAACTCATTACATCATGAGCGCCGCCGTATGATTTTCGCAAGGTTACTGTAACCTTGGGAACGGTCGCTTCACCGTAGGCATAAAGCAACTTCGCCCCGTTGGTGATGATACCTCCGTACTCCTGCATACTTCCGGGAAGAAAACCGGGAACATCAACAAGAGTGAGCAACGGAATGTTAAAACAATCGCAGAACCGGACAAAGCGGGCTGCTTTTTTCGAGGCATCAATATCCAGGACGCCGGCCATATAATTAGGCTGATTCGCCACCACCCCAACCGATTGACCATTAAGCCTCGTAAAACCGATGACCATATTCTGGGCAAAGTTTCTGTGTATTTCAAAGAACTCGCCATCGTCAGCAATCTGGTGAATCACCTCCTTCACATCATAGGGCTGGTTGGGATTGTCAGGGATGGTATCGTTCAGTTCATCAGCCTTACGATCAATGGGATCAGAGGATTCAAGCATAACAGGATCCTCAAGATTGTTCTGTGGAATGTAACTGATCAGTTTCCTAATCAACAACAAGCCCTCCTCCTCATCACGTGCAATGAAATGCGCAACGCCCGATCTTCTTCCGTGAACTTCCGGTCCCCCCAGATCCTCTACCGAAATATCCTCGCCAGTGACGGTTTTGGTAACTTTCGGACCGGTTACGAACATGTAGCTGTTTTGCTCGCTCATAACAATAAAGTCTGTCAAGGCGGGACTGTAAACTGCACCACCTGCACAGGGACCAAAGATGGCGCTGATCTGAGGAATAACGCCTGAGGCCATGATGTTGCGCTGAAATATCTCAGCATAACCTGCTAAAGAGTTTACCCCCTCCTGAATCCTGGCTCCACCGCTGTCATTGATCCCAATTACCGGCGCACCTACCTTCATGGCCTGGTCCATGATCTTGCAAATTTTTGCCGCAAAACTTTCGGACAAGCTGCCTCCGAAAACCGTGAAATCCTGAGCAAAAACATATACCACACGTCCGTCGATGGTACCGTGTCCGGTGACTACACCATCTGACAGTATCTTCTGCTTTTCCATTCCAAAATTGGAACAGCGATGAGTAACGAACATGTCATACTCTTCAAAGCTTCCTTCATCAAGAAGCATCTCGATCCGCTCGCGGGCTGTAAGTTTTCCTTTGGCATGCTGGGCATCAATTCTCTTTGATCCTCCGCCCAATTTTGCCTCCTCACGCTTATCGATCAGTAATTTTATCTTATCTCTGTTAGCCATGTCTATGAATTAAGGTTTCTGACAAAGCTCAGTCAGCACACCAAATGTTGATTTTGGATGCAGGAACGCAATATCCAGTCCCTCAGCTCCTCTTCTTGGATTTTGGTCAATCAGCCTGACACCCTTCGACCCAGCTTCATTCAAAGCCTCCTGAACATCATCCGTTGCAAAAGCAATGTGATGAATACCCTCACCCCTCTTCTCAATGAACTTACCGATTGGTCCTTCAGGATCAGTCGACTCAAGCAATTCAATCTTGATCTCGCCAACCATAAAGAAGGCTGTCCTTACTCTCTGATCAGCTACCTCCTCAATGGCGTAACATTTTAGGCCCAGAACGTCTTCATAGAAACGGATGGCCTCCTGCATGTCAATCACCGCTATGCCAATGTGCTCAATTTTCCTGATATTCATATGAGAGTGCTTATTCCTGGCACAAAATTACCACCCCCATTGTTAACAAGGCCCTTCCGGTACATGATTTTTATCAATATTGAATGATTTATTCTACTGTCCGGTTTTCATAAAATAGTTACTGCAAACTGCCCAATAACCATTCTGATGGATTAAATTAACAGCCGGTTTGCCTAAAAGCCTTCACAACAAACTAAATGCTATGAAATTCGGACTGAAATCTCAGCTAAATCTCAGAATTATCCTATCAACCCTGGTAATCATGGTTTTACTGGTCTTCTTTTTCTCATATCAGACCTTTCGAAGAACATCGGATGATGCTTCGAGTATCATTGAAAACCTGGCAAGTGAAATGGCGGCCAAGACAACCGCCACCCTGAATATTGATCTTGGAATAACATCCGCACTGGCAACAAGTTGTGAAGTTTATCAGGGTTATTCAAAAAACGAATTACAGAGTCTGTATGAACCCTACCTTTATAAAACCCTGGTTAACAATCCAAATTACCTGGCTTTTTGGATAAGCCTTGAATTAAAGTACATTGATCCGTCCTTTAAAGATCTGCCAGGGAGAATCACCTGGATCTACGACAGGCTGACAGGAAGGCCAAGGTTCAGAATTGAAATCCGCGATACCCTGGGCACATTGCCATCTCCCCAATACCAGGAGATCAAAAGGGCGAAAAGTGAGAGTCTTATTGACCCATATTATTACAACCCCCGCCTTTATGGGCTTTCAGTAGACTCACTGCTTGAAGCAACTGTGGGAGTTCCGGTTATGCTTGACCAGGAGGTGATCGGACTGGCTGGAATAGATTTCAGTCTTGAACAATTCAGGTCGGTCACCGATAGCATCAGTAGGAAACTGCCCGGATCTACAGGTATGTTGGTCTCGAACAACGGAACCATAGTTTCTCACCCTGATGCTATGCTAATTGGAAAGAATATATCCGTGGTATTCGAGTTCCAGCATCATCTCGATGAGATCCTCGCCCGAATAGGAAAAGGCAATGAAGGAATCTTATCCATCTCCGGGAAGGATGTTGCCGGCCATAGCCTGATGCTTTCTCCGGTGAAGATCGGAAGTTCAAACACCCCTTGGAGCATATGCATACTAACTCCAGACCGCACAATCAACAGGCAGGCCACCAGGATGGTTCTTTTTTCATTGATTATTGGATTGACCGGCATTGCCCTGCTGAACCTGATTGTTCTGCTGACCTCAGAACAGATCATTAAACCCATTAAAAGAACTACCCGTGCTCTCGAGGATTTGTCGCTTGGACAATCGGTGCAGGTTTCTGATTCAGACCTTAAAAGAGGGGATGAGATCGGGGTGATGACCAGAGCCCTGGATTCTTTGGGCCATCGATTCGATGCGATCATTCGTTTCACAGAGGAGATCGGTAACGGAAAGATTAACGCTGTTTATCCCTATGAAAACATTGCAACAGATAAACTCGGAGAATCGCTGGTAAAAATGCAGTTCAACTTAAAAGAACTGCAGGCAGAAACAGAAAGAAAAGACTGGCTAAAAACCGGCATCAATGGTCTGAATGAAGCGATCCGTGGAGAACAGAGCTTCGAAAGTCTTTCGAAAATCTCAATAAAATACATTTGCCAATATGTCGGAGCCTCAGTTGGGGCGCTTTACATCGCTCCGGCATCGTCCAGTGAATTAAGACTGGGTGCAGGTTACGCCTTTTCAAAACGAAAGAGCCTGAATCAGGTGATTGCATACGGGGAAGGTCTTGTAGGCCAGTGTGCCGTTGAGAAGGAGCCCATCATCTTGTCTGACCTGCCGGATGACTATTTTCCTGTAAAATCGGCAACCGGCTCGACACGGCCAAAGCTCATTCTTGTTGCTCCCTGCCTGTTTAATGATGAGGTATTGGGTGTCGTTGAAATCGGACAACTCAGCGAAATTGAAGATCTGCAAATGGAGTTTCTTACGTCGGCAACCACAACGCTGGCCATTGCCATTAACCGGGTAGGTGCCAAAGAGGAGCAAAGAGTCCTTCTTGAAAAAACACTCGAACAAAAAGAGGAACTCCAGGCTCAGGAGGAGGAACTTAGGGAGTCAAACCAATCCCTTGAGAGACAGACTGCTGAATTAAGGCGGTCTGAGGCAAATCTGCAGGCCCAACAAGAAGAACTCCGGGTTTCAAATCAGGAACTCGAAAAGCATACAGCCTTGCTTGAAGAGCAGTCTGAAAAGATCAGAATAAAGAACGAAGAACTTGAATTTGCGCACAAAGAAATCGAACAAAAGGCCAGTGATCTTGAAATTGCGTCAAAATACAAATCTGAGTTCCTGGCAAACATGTCTCATGAACTTAGAACCCCTCTCAACTCCATGCTGATCCTCTCCCAATCCCTGGCTGAGAATCCGCATGAAAC